>NZ_CAUPYC010000025.1:0-49191 GCF_963515335.1 uncultured Paenibacillus sp.
CCTCCGCGCTGAGCGGCGCCGCGGTCCGGCCGGCGCCGTCGACGCGAGCCTCAGCCTCCGCATCGTCACGACGGCCCCCGCCCGCCTCGGCGTCGCCTCGCGCCAGGCCGCCTGCGGCGCTCAGCCAATGCAGACCGGCCGCGGACAAGCCGACCGGGCCGGTCACAAACACGGCGTCGCCCGGCCGCGCGCCCGAGCGGCGCAAGTCCCGGCCGGCTTCGACGGTGCCGGCAACCGTCACCGCCACGACCAGATGCGCCGGCGACGACGTCGTATCGCCGCCGATCACCGCGACGCCGTACCGTTCCGCGCACGCGTACAGCCCGTCGTAGAGCCGGCGCATCCGCTCCGGCCCGAACGACGCCGGCACGCTCACCGACACGAGCGCGTGCCGGGGCACGCCGCCCATCGCGGCGATGTCGCTGACGTTCGCCGCCAGCGCCTTGTAGCCGATGTCCTCGTCGTCCATCGTCACGGCGTTGAAATGGACGGTCTCCACCATCGTGTCGACCGCCATCACCCACCGCAGAGCCTCGCCGTCTTCCGCGGCCGGCGTCTCCACCACCGCCGCATCGTCGCCGATGCCGAGCACGACGCCGCGCGAGCGCAGCCATTCGGCGCTTTGCCGGCCCGCCGTCCAGTGGCGGATTCTCGCGAATTCGTCCAGCTTCCGTCGCCTCCCGCACCTGCCGTTGTTCGTCCTTTATTATATCGGTACGGCCCCACGCAAGCAACAAAGCAAAGGCCGGTCCACCCGGGACCGGCCAGCCTGCCTAGTGAATATCCCTTTTCTTGAACCGTCCGCCCTTGACGTCGTGAATGTTGCCGACCGCGAGGAAAGCGGCAGGATCGATCTCCTGCACGATCGATTTCATCTTGGCTTCCTCCAGCCGCGTGATCACGCAGAAAATAACCCGTTTGCTGTCCCCGGTGAACGCCCCTTCGCCGTTCAGGTACGTCACGCCCCGGCCGAGACGGTCCATAATCGCCGCGCCGACCTCCTGCCATTCGTCGCTGATGATCCACACCGACTTCGACTCGTCCAGGCCTTCGATCGTCACGTCGATCGCCTTGAAGGCGATGAAATAGGCGATGATCGAATACATCGCATTGTCCCACCCGAACACGAACCCCGCGGCAAGCAAAATAAAGAAGTTGAAAAACATCACGATCTCGCCGACCGAGAACGGCGTGTTCTTGTTGATCAGAATCGCCACGATTTCCGTACCGTCGAGCGATCCGCCGAACCGAATGACCATCCCCACGCCGACTCCGAGAACGCCGCCGCCGAAAACCGCCGCCAGTATCGGAGACACGGTCAGCGGGTCGACCGGATGCAGCAGAAACGTGCCGACCGACATGACGGCAACGCCGTACAGCGTCGAGATCGCGAACGTTTTGCCGATTTGCTTGTAGCCGAGAATCAGAAACGGAAGATTCAGAATAAAGAGAAAGATACCGAGCCTTACCCCCGTCAGTTCGGACAGCATAATCGAAATGCCGGTAATGCCTCCGTCCACAATCCGGTTCGGAACAAGGAAGATTTCAAGTCCCACGGCCATGAGCACCGCGCCGACCGTTAAGAACACGATCCTCCGCGCGATTTCAAACGCCGATATTTTCTGGTGATGCTGACGCGCCATCGGCCTCTCCCCCCAGGCAAAGCATTTTCTTCTATACTGTAATTTTACCTTAAATTTAACGAAAAATAAATAAAACAGTCCGAATTTTGCCTAAAATCAAGCGCTATCATCGAATATCTCCCGATAGCTTTCCTAAACAAAAAACCGCGGAGCCGCCCCCGGGCAATCCGGAAGCCTCCGCGGTTCGTCAACCGACATTACGACTTCAGCACATCGTGGTCGACATACCGCTCGCCGTTCAGTTCGCTGATCACATTAATCGCAACCTTCGCGCCGTCGCCGGCCGTCACGATCGTGTGGACGCTTACGCCGGCCGCCGTCCCAGCCGCCCAAACGCGGTCAAGGCTCGTCCGTCCCTCGGCGTCGACATCGACGACCGTCTTGATTCTCGGCTCGGCGCCCGCCTTGACGTCGATTCCGCTTGCCTGGGCCAAGTCCGCGAACACACCGGTCGCCACGATGACATGCTGCGCTTCATAGCTGCCGCCGTCCTCCGTCTCGATCCGCACGCCGCCGCCCGTCGATTCCAGCTTCACGGCCTTGCCCTGCTTGAGCTCGGCGCCGAACTTGGCCGCCTGCTTCTTGCCGGTTTCGACCAGCTCGGGTCCGGCGATTTCCGCCACGCCGTAATGGTTCTCGATCCATGCCCGCTTCGTCATGCTCTGATCGCTGTCCAGCAGCAGCGTCTTTTTCCCCGCCTTCGCCGTGAACAGCGCCGCGCTCGCGCCCGCAGGGCCCGCTCCGATTATCGCCACCTCATACATCGTCCGTCACTCCTCGTTCTGGGATGGGATCGTTGCCGATCCTCCCCATTTTAACACGAAAACATAGCGGCTTTCAAAAAGTAAGAATAAAGTCCCGCCGGGAGGCACCCGCCTGAACGAGGCAACCCTACACAAACCCATTGCGCGTGCGGCGCCTCCCGCTGTCCCCTGTAGTCCTTTCAACCCGTTTATCCCCGACGCTCCCGGTGTTCCGGCTCGCTGAGCCGCTCCACCGACACCGTGTGCGTGTTCAGCGGGTCCGATCCGATTTGCACCGTCGCCATTCCGTTGTCCTCGTCGACATTCTCGATCCATACCGACCGTCCCTCCAGATGAACCGGATAGGTGTCTTTCGAGCTGTAAATTTGCATGGCGCGTTCCACGTTCATTTATGTGCGCTCCTTTCTTTTTCCGGCTGACCGGGCGTCCTCTACTGCCGTTCCTTCCGCATCGTTTCCGTCGTCGTATCGTCGATCAATCCGTTCTGCAGCATGACCTGCCCGCCGCCAAGCCCTTCGTTGACCATCCGGTCGATATCCATGTCGAAATCGTCGCGTCCCTCGTGCCGCGCATCCTGCGCCGACGCGCCGGACGACGGGGAATTGCTCGCTTCCGCCATTTCCTAACGCCCCCTTTCATTGTCCGCTCGCTGAAAAATATGCCCTGCCCGGTTGGATTTCATGCATTCGGGGAACGCTGGAGAACAGCACGCATTTATCCGTTAACCCGATCAAAGGAGGCTTCATTCGCATGCATACGGTATGGAAAGGCGCCATCAGCTTCGGCCTCGTCCACGTGCCCGTGAAAATGTTCACCGCCACGGAGGACAAGGACATTTCGATGCGGCTTATCCACAAAACGTGCGGCGGTCCGATCTCGTATGTCCGCCGATGCGCGAACTGCGCGGTCGACGTCTCGTCGGAGGAGATCGCCAAAGGCTACGAATACGACAAAGGCCGGTTCGTGCTGTTTGAGAAAGACGAACTCGAGGCGCTCTCCACCGACGCCACGAAAACGATCTCGATCCTCGATTTCGTGGACCTGCATGAAATCGACCCGATCTACTTCCAAAAGACCTACTATCTGTCACCGGACCAGGCCGGCGGCAACGCCTACAGCCTGCTGCTGGAAGCGATGCGTCAATCCGGCAGGATCGGCATCGCGAAGATTTCCATACGGTCGAAAAGCAGCCTTGCCGCCATCCGCGTCATCGACAACTGCCTGGCGATGGAAACGATTTTCTATCCCGACGAGGTGCGGCCGATCTCGAAAGTGCCGGGGCTGCCCGAGGCCGTCGAGGTCAACGAGCGGGAGCTGGCCATGGCCACGATGCTGATCCGGCAGCTGTCGGCGCCGTTCGATCCTGCCAAATACGAGGACGATTACCGCAAGCGGCTGATGGAGCTGATCCAGGCGAAAATCGCGGGCGAGGACGTGCGGATCGCGCCGGAGCAGCCGCGCACGAACGTCGTCGACCTGATGGCCGCGCTGCAAGCCAGCCTGGAAGCCGTCGGAACGCCGGCCGCGGCCCCGGCGGCGATGACCGAAGGCGACAAGCCGGCCGCGGCGGCCAAGCCGCGCAAAACCGGCGGCAAAAAGAAGGCAAAGGAAACCGTTTCCTGATGCGAATGCTGCGTTTAGGAGGCCGGCACAGTGGCAGGGCTTAAGCGTACGGATGAGGACGGCACAGCGTCGCAGGCATTCCGGACAAACGCGAATGCCGGGTTCGGCAACGAATTGCCCGCCGCCGGCGGCAGCCTTCCGGGGCGGCTCCCGCTGCCTGCCGAGCCGATGTCCCCGATGTTCGACGAACGGCTGCCGGAGGGCGAGGATTGGGTGTACCAGCTGAAATGGGACGGCATCCGGATGCTCGCAAGGCTGGACGGTGCCGGCCGTGCCGAGCTTTATTCCAGACGTATGCTTGACAAGAACGGCACTTACCCCGAGCTTGCCGCCGTGCTGGCGGCGCGATCGGCCGAGCTGGGGCCGTGCGTGCTGGACGGCGAGCTTGTGTACTGGGACGGGGTTCGTCCGAGCTTTCATAAGGTGCTGCGGCGGGAGCGGATGCGCGGTTCCGGAAGGAGCGGCGGGAGCGGTGGGGACGGTACGGGCGGCGAGGGCTTGTTGTACGTGCTTTTCGATCTGCTCCATGACGAGGGCGAGGACCTTCGCGCGATGCCCTACAGCGAGCGGTATGCCCGGCTGCGGCGCAAACTGCCGGAGCCCGGTTTCATGCTGCTCGTGACCGACACGTTCGGAGACGGCGCCGCATTATGGACCTGGGTGAAGGCGAACGGATGGGAAGGCATCGTCAGCAAGCGCAGCGGCTCGCCCTACCGTGAGGGCAAGAAGCACCGGGATTGGCTGAAAAAGAAAACGAAGCTGCTGCTCGATGTGGACATCGTCGGCATCAAGCTGAGGGAAGGCCGGGTGGCAAGCCTTGTGATGGCGATCGAAGGCGAGTACGCCGGAAGCGTCTCGCTCGGCCTGGACGAAGCGATGAGAGAGCTTCTGATGGAGCGGATCGTATCCGAGCGGAGCGATGCCGCCGCGGAGGGAGAAGACGATGCGCCGGGCGGCACGCGAGCCGGCATGCCGTTCCGCTCTCTTCCCGCCGAGCTGAAGAGCGAGAACGTGTATTGGCTCGAGAAACCGTTCGATTGCCGCGTAACCGGCCTCGAAATGACGCCGGCCGGCTTGCTGCGGCATCCGAAGCTGGCCGGATTCGGAAAGGAGTCGGAGACGAATGGCGGTTAAAACGCAAGGTGCGATCACGGTCGCCGGTTCGGAAGTGACGATCAGCAATCCCGACAAGCTGCTGTGGCCGGAAATGGGCATTACCAAGCTGATGTTTCTCGAGCGGTTGATCGAGCTGTCGCCCTATCTGATCAAATATTGCGCCGGCCGCTACCTGACGGTCATCCGTTATCCGAACGGCATCCACGGCAAGTCGTTTTACCAGAAAAATTGTCCGGAGCCGATCCCCGAATTCGTCCGTACCGCCGAGCAGAACGGCATCCGTTATGTCGTGCTCGACTCGCTGCCGACCCTGCTGTGGCTCGGCAATTTGGCGTGCCTGGAATACCATGCCTCCTTCGACCGGATCGGCGAACCGGACAAGCCGACGGAATGGGTGATCGACATCGACCCGTCGCTCGAGGAAGAACCGCGCATTATGGAAGCCGCCTGGCTCGCCGGCGAGCTGCTCCGCTCGCTCGGCATCTCGTCCGTGCCGAAGACGTCGGGCGCGACGGGCGTGCAGATCATCGTGCCGGTACGGCCCGACCTGACGTTCGACGAGCTGCGCGCGATCGGCCGGTTCGTCGGCGAATACCTGTCCCGCACCCATCCGAAGCTGTTCACCGTCGAACGGATGAAGCGGAACCGCGGCGACCTTATCTATTTCGATTACCTGCAGCACTATCAGGGCAAAACGCTGTCCGCGCCCTACACGCCCCGCGCCCGCGCCGCCGCGTCCGTATCGGCGCCGCTCACGTGGGACGAGGTTCGCGCCGACGTCCGCGCGGCCGATTACCACCTGCTCAACATCGGCGAACGGCTGCTGCGTCGCGGCGACCTGCTCGAGCGGGCGCCGGTGCAGAACCTGCGCCCGATCCTGGAGTTTATCCGGAAGAAATAGGTTGCCCCACCGTTCGTTCGACTCGCCGCCGACGCCGACAGCCCCTCAATGATCCGGGCACCGCTGTCTTTCGTGCGGCTTCCATCCTACCTGCCTTCCGTCACCTATCCACCCTCCGCCCGCCGTCCCCCTGCCTGCATGCCGTCGCTTATTCCCCCGCCATCCTCCGGTCGTCGTCCCCCAGCCTGCATGCCGTCGCTTATTCACCGTCACCCTCCGCCCGCCGTCCCCCAGCCTGCGTTCTGCCACTTATCCTCCGGCAACCCGGCGATGAGGTGCATTTTATACACCTTGTTGCTTCGATATCGTGTTATCGCCAACCACGACGTGCAAAATGTGCACCTTAAATCGGCATCTTCAACCGAAAACGCCCGTTTCGTTGAAACGAAGTGCAGGTTTTGCACCTCATATCACGGAAACGGGCTTTTTACACGATCAAGGTGCAGGTTTTGCACTTCGCGGCCAAAGATAGCCTCGCAATAGCATCGCGGCGGCGGCAGCCGCGCACTACAGAGCGGGTACTACAGCAACGGCGCCAGCATCCTCGCCAGCACCTGCCCCGCTTTGCGCCGGAACGGCCGCTTCCGGAACTCCGACAGCGTGATCTCGCGGGAGTTGTCCAGATCGCACATGAAATCGGCCTCCAGCCGCTCCATCGGCTTCCTGTCGAACAGCAGCGCGTTGAGCTCGAAGTTGCTGTAGAAGCTGCGCAGATCCATGTTCGCCGTGCCGACGGAAGCAAGCAGATGGTCGACGAGCACGACTTTCGAGTGAATGAACCCTTTTTGATACCGGAAAATGCGGACCCCCGCCGTCAGCAGCTCCTCCACGAAGGACAGCGACGCGGCCAGCACCACATTCGTATCCGCCACCTGGGGGATGATGATGCGCACATCCACCCCCGACAGCGCGGCGATCCGGAGCGCCATCAGCAGGCTGTCGTCCGGGATGAAATACGGCGTGGCGATGTAAATCCTCGTCTTCGCGACGGACAGCGCGGCAAAAATGCACTCCAGTATTTCCTCCGCCGCGCTGTTCGGTCCGCTGGACACAATCTGCACCTGCTCGTCGCTCCGGCAGTTGTGCTCGGGCAAATAAGCCGGGTCCGACAGCTTTTCCTTCGCCGTAAACCACCAATCCTTCATGAACACCTCCTGCAGAAAATAAACCGCGTCCCCCTCCACCTTCAGATGCGTATCCCTCCAAAAGCCGAGCTTTTTGTGCCTGCCCAAATACTCGTCGCCGATGTTGATGCCGCCCACGAAGCCGACGGTGCCGTCGACGACGACGATTTTCCGGTGATTCCGGTAATTCATCCGCTTCTCGAAAAAGGCAAGACGCGGCGTAAGGAAGCATTCCGTCCGGATTCCCGCCCGTTGAAGCTCTTTTATGTATTGCGAGCTAAGCTCATAGCTGCCCAACCCGTCGTAGATGAGCCGGACCTCGACGCCCTCCTTGGCCTTGCGGATCATCAGTTCCTTGAATTTCTGTCCGATTTCGTCATGACGGATCGTGTAATACTCCAGATGGATATGGTGCTTGGCCCCCTCCATCGCTTCGAGGATGGCGTCGAACGTCGCCTTGCCGTCGGTGAGAATTTCCGTTTTGTTGCAGCCGGTAATCGGGGAGAACGTAAAATTTTGCAGCAGCCGGAACAGCCGCTCCTGATGGGCGAATTCGCCGTTGTGCATGTCCGAAGGCCGGTGGACGAGCTTGCAGCGGCGGAGCGCCGTGAGGCGCATCTCCTCCGGAACGATGCCGCGTTTGCGGATTTTCCGGCGGGTGCTGTATTCCTTCGCGAGGAAATAGTACATCACAAAGCCGATGACCGGAAGCACGAACAAAATGAATAACCATGCGACCGCCTTCGACGGCTGGCGGAATTCCAGCAACAGAATGGTGGCGATTTGAAAAATGAATATGAGCAGTGCGATCGTGGCCCAGATCATCCGGCTCCCCCTCTCCGCTCCCTTTCTATATTAGTTTTACCCAAAAATACTAACCGCATAGGCCTGTCGATTCGTTTTGCTTCATAATGCCCGCGGACGGACTGCCGCAGACGATTCGGCTTTTGTTGTCATCTTTTTCGCGGGACGAGAATAAATAGCTATAGAACGCGTTCAATAAACCCGGCCGGAAGGAGAAGCATGTTGAGCAGAAAGCGAAGTAACCGGTGGTCGCTTATGGTCATCCGCGGCGCCGACAAGCACGTCAAGCAATTCCAGGTGTCGAAGCGCTCCCTTGTGGCCGCTCCGGCCGCGGCCCTGCTTGCCGTATCCGGTTGTTTTGCCGGGCTGCAGCTGCGCTCCGCCTATCGGATCGCCGCGCTCGAGCAGCGGTTGGCCGAGCAGTCGGCCGTCCTCCATTCGACGGTGCAAAGCAAGGACGGCGAGATTCAATCGCTTGAAGAGGAAGTGGCCCGGTTATCCGGCCAATCCGAGGCGATGAAGGCCAAGCTGCGGGACTTAAACGCGCTGGAGGCGAAGCTGAAACGGTTTATCGACACGTACGGCGGGCCGGAAGGGGAAGGATCGGCGGAACCGACGCAACGGGCGGAACCGGAGAATGTCTCCTTGCGCCGCTCGTCCGGACCGGATATGCCTCCTCCGCCTGCATCGGCGACGGCCGGCGCCATGCTCCGCCTGATCGACCGCGGCCAGCCCGATTTCCGCGAGCTGTCCGCCATGCTCGATGCCATGGAGCAGTCCATGGCCTATTCCCTCCGGCAGGCGCGGCTGCGGAAAGCGGAGGCGGACGCCGTGCCGTCCCGCTGGCCGACGAAGTCCCGCAAGCTCACGTCCGGCTTCGGCTATCGCACAGACCCGTTCACCGGACGCTCGGCGTTCCATGCCGGCATCGACATTGCCGGACTCAGCGGCGATCCGGTTTTCGCCGCGGCGGACGGGTTCGTCGAGGAAGCCGGCTATGCGAGAGACAAAGGGAACTATGTCGTGCTGTCCCACCGGAACGGCCTCAAGACGATGTACATGCACCTGAAGCAGGCGGAGGCTGTGAAGGGCGACCGGGTTGTGCGGGGCGAGAAAATCGGCCTGGTCGGCTCAACCGGCCGGAGCACCGGTCCCCATCTGCATTTCGAGATCCTTCAGCAGGATGAGCCGGTCAATCCTTATCGATATTTGCGTTTGGTGAAGGAGGACTAATCACAATGTTCAAGGACAATACGGGCAAGCGGGCAGCCGTTACCGACACGTTGATCGGACAAGGAACGGCCGCGGAGGGCAAGATCGAGTGTGACGCGGGTCTTCGTATCGAAGGGGAATACCGGGGAAAGATCCTCTGCAAGGGGGATGTCGTTATCGGCGAATGCGGCATCGCCCGGGCCGATATCGAGGCGCGCGACGTAACGGTAGCCGGCAAAGTATACGGCGACATCCAGACGAGCGGCCGGCTGACGGTCACTTCCTCGGGCGAGCTGCACGGCAATGTTTCGGCGAAATCGCTCATCATGCAGGATGGCGCCGTGCTGAACGGGCAATGCCATATGGAAAAAGCGTCCGCTCTCCGCCCCGCGGGCGCGCGCGGCGCTTCCGACGACCCGTCTTCCGCCTCGGCAAGCGCCGGCGAGGAACAGACGGAAACGAAGGCGAAGCAAGCCGGTTGAGCCCGTACATATACGTAAAAGCCCCCGTTCCATTCGGGGGCTTTTACGTATTGGAATTTATGCGTTGGCCGCAAACGCGTCAAGCGCCTGGCGAACTTCCTCCGGCGTATCCATGTCGAGCACCCGCTCCACCAACGCTTCGCATGCGGATTTGTCCAAGCCGGCAACCTTCTGCTTGATCGAGGGAATCGCGGACGGCGACATGCTCCACTCATGCAGGCCGAAACCGATGAGCAGCGGAGCGGCCGCGGGGTCTCCCGCCATGCTGCCGCACATCCCCGTCCACTTGCCGTGCTTGACGGAGGCGTCGATGACGTTCTTGATCAAGCGCAGGACGGCCGGATGGAAGTAATCGTACAGGTAGGACACTTTTTCGTTCATCCGGTCGACGGCGACGGTATATTGGACCAGATCGTTCGTGCCGATGCTGAAAAAGTCGGCCTCGCGCGCAAACCGGTCGGCCAACAGCGCCGCGGACGGGATCTCGATCATAATGCCGACCTGCGTCCCTTCGCCTGCAGCCGCGCCTTCC
Source organism: uncultured Paenibacillus sp. (assembly GCF_963515335.1). Taxonomy (NCBI): domain Bacteria; kingdom Bacillati; phylum Bacillota; class Bacilli; order Caryophanales; family Paenibacillaceae; genus Paenibacillus; species uncultured Paenibacillus sp. The sequence continues at coordinate 10,202 of NZ_CAUPYC010000025.1, forward strand.
GATACAAGCTGCGCTCTGACCTCTTCATACAGCGCTTTCGCCTCGCGCCACTCTCCCATGCCCGAGATCATCGGGAACATGATATGGACCGGACCGTGCGCGCTTGCCCTGATGATGGCCCTAAGCTGCGTGACGAACAAGTCCTTCCTGTCGAGGCACAGCCGGACGGCCCGATAACCCAGGAACGGATTGAGCTCGTGCGGCAAGCTTAAGTACGGCAGCTCCTTGTCTCCGCCGATATCAAGCGTCCGGATGACGACCGGCCGGCCTTCCATCGCGAGAACGGCAGCCTTGTAGGCTTCGTACTGCGTATTTTCATCCGGCATTTCGCTCCGGCTCATATACAGAAATTCCGTGCGGTACAGGCCGACCCCTTCGGCGCCTTTGCCCGGCAGGCCTTGCGCTTCCTCCGGCGTGCCGATATTGGCCGCCACCTCGATCCGGAAGCCGTCCTTCGTGACCGCCGGCTTGCCCGCGTATTGCTGCAGCGCGCGGTTTTCCTCTTCTTCCTGCCGCTGTTGCCGCTCATACCGGTTGACCGTGGCGGGTTCCGGATACAAAATACAGGTGCCCGTCGAACCGTCAAGTATCAAGCGGTCCCCATGCCCGATTCGGTCCACGCTATTCCCAAGTCCGAGCACCGCTGCGATGCCGAGCGAATTGGCCAGAATGGCCGTGTGGGACGTTTTGCCGCCGACGCGGGTAACGAAACCGAGCACGAACCGCTTGTCGAGCTGCACGGTATCCGACGGGGACAGATCGTCCGCCACGATAATGACCGGCTTGTCGATATCCTCCAGACGGCTGCCGTTATTGCCCGACAGGTGACGGAGCAGCCGGTTCCCGACGTCCCGCACGTCGGCCGCCCGCTCCTGCATATAGGCGTTCGCCATGCCTTCAAAAATACCGGCGACCTGCTTGACGGTGCGGTGCACCGCCGTTTCCGCGTTCCATCTGCCGTCGCGGATCAGCTTTTCCATCGGGGGGTAGAAAGCGGGATCGTTCAGGAAGCCGACCTGCCCCTTCAGAATGCCGGCCTTTTCTTCCCCGAGCGTTTCCGCCGCGCGCTCGATCAGGCCGTTCAGCTCTTCGACGCAGCTCGCTTTCGCCGTTTGAAGCCGATTCAGCTCGCTGTTCGGGTCATCGGTGCTCCGCTCCGCGCTTTCGTCGAACCGGAACGGTTTATAGACGAACGCTTCCCCGATCCGGACGCCCTTGGATACGCCCAAGCCTTGCAGCGGAAGCTCCGCCATTGCCGTCTCTCCCATCTTGCTTCGCCTCCTTCGTCTCAGGCTTCGCCGAAGCCGCTCTCAACCAGCGCCGACAGCTCCTCAATCGCCTGATCCTCATCCGGACCGTCCGCGGAGAGCGTGACAACGGACCCTTTTTCCAGACCGAGCGTCATCAGGTTCAGGATGCTTTTGCCGTCGGCCACATTGTCCGTTCCCTCTGGCTGAAGCGTAATCTTCGATTCGAAGCGGCCCGCCTTCTCGGTAAAAAGCTGCGCCGGCCGGATATGGAAGCCCGCGTCGTTGCGTATCGTCACTTGAATGCTTTTCATCTTGGTTGCCCCTTCCTTGTTCACCCCGGATCAGATCGATCCCAACAGGTCCTTCAGTTCATCCGCGCTCGAAACCTCCATCAAGCGGTTGCGGAACGTCTCGTCGATCAGCTTGCGCGAAATGGCGATCAGGATTTGCAGATGCTCGTTGCTCGCCGCCGCTTCCGGCACCGCGATCAGCAGCACCACCTTGACCGGCTCGCCGTCGAGCGACTGCCACTCGAGCGGCTGCGACAGCTTGGCGAACGCAAGTCCGGCCTTCGTCACGCCCGGCGATTTGCCGTGCGGAATGGCGACGCCGAAGCCGATGCCCGTCGAGCCGTTCGACTCGCGCGTCAGGACGGCGTCGGTGTAAGCCGCTTTGTCGGACAGGCAGCCCGCTTCCTCCAGCCCGTCCGCCAAAGCCTTGATAGCAGCGGTCTTGTCGGCTGCGGACAGCGGGATTTTGATCGATTTTTCGTCAAGCAAGGCAGTAATATTCATTAGGGTTTCCTCCTGTTCGGTCATGCATGATACATGGATTAATCGGCTTGCGGCAATTTTTTCTTCAGAACCATCAGCATAAGCGCCGTTACAATGGTGCCGATCACAATGGCCAGGGCGTACATGCCCACTTGGCCGACGGCGTTCGGAATCAGAAGGACGAATGCGCCGCCGTGAGGTGCCCGAAGCGTTGCGTCAAACAGCATAGATAAGGCGCCCGTTACAGCCGATCCTGCCATGATGGACGGAATAACCCGGAAAGGATCTCCCGCCGCGAACGGAATGGCGCCTTCCGTGATGAACGACAATCCAAGCACGGAAGCCGCTTTGCCGGCATTGCGCTCTTCCTTGGTAAATTTCTTCGGACCGATCAGAGTGGCAAGCCACAGTCCGAGCGGAGGCGTCATGCCGGCCGCCATCACCGCCGCCATCGGACCGTACACCTCGTTCGCAATCAAACCTACCGCAAAGGTGTATGCGGCTTTGTTCAAAGGACCGCCCATATCGAACGCCATCATCGCGCCAAGCAGCAGGCCAAGCAACACCGCGTTGGCGGAACCGATGGATGTCAGCCAGTTCGTCAACCCGTCCATAATGGCTTTAACCGGTTCGCCGACGACATAAATCATCAGCAAGCCGACAACCGCGGAAGCGAGCAGCGGAATAAGAAGGATAGGCTTCAAGCCCTCAAGGTTTCTCGGCATTTTGATGTAATCCCGCAGCCATCTCGCCGCATAACCCGCGATGAAACCGGAGATGATGCCGCCGATAAAGCCGGCGCCCGTCTGGGAAGCGAGCATGCCGCCGATCAAACCGGGCGCAAGACCGGGCTTCTCGGCGATCGAGAACGCGATGAAGCCGGACAGGATCGGCACCATCAGGGCGAAAGCGGCCCCGCCTCCGATGCTCATCAGAGCGGCGGCCAGCGTACCCTCTTCTTCGAACGCCTTGATGCCGAATACGAACGACAGCGCGATGAGAAGACCGCCGGCGACGACCAGAGGAAGCATGTGCGACACGCCTGTCATCAAATGCTTGTAAGGACCCGAGCGCGCCGCGCTGCGGTTAGCTTTGCTCTGCTCCACTTGTTTCATGTATGCATCCGCGGAAGCGGGTTCCAGCGCAAGCGCTTGCTCGAGCAGGCCGTTCGGATTTTTGATCGCTTGCGCGACCGGCACCTTCACGACCGGCTTTCCTTCGAATCGTCCTTCCAGCACATCCGTATCCGCGGCTACGATGATCGCATGCGCTTCGGCAATCTCCGCGTCGGTGAATTCATTCTCTACCCCGACCGCGCCGCGCGTTTCCACCTTGATCGGGATGTCTTTGTCTTTCGCCGCTTTCAGGAGCGACTCCGCAGCCATGTACGTATGGGCCACGCCGGTCGGGCAAGCGGTTACCGCAAGAATCTTCTTCATGGACTTTTTCCTCCTTATAGACGGTTTAAGGCCGGCTCTGTAATGGTGACCGCGTTCAACATCGCTCTTACTTCTTCCAATCCGCATACCTCGGTTCCCGGCTTGGAAGCCGTCACCGTTCCCGCCGCCGAGGACCAGCGGGCTGTTTCCTCCAAGGTCTTGCCGTGCAGCATACCGTACACGATTGCGGCAACCATCGAATCGCCCGCGCCGACCGTGCTGAGCGGCGTAATCGGAGCCGGATAGGCGCGAAACGCTTCTTCCGCGCTCACGACCAGCGAGCCTTTGCCGCCCATGGATACCGCTACCAGCTTGATCCCTTTGGCGATCAGGCTCCGCGCTGCCCGGACAATCGCCTCGTCGCTGTCAAGCGTCCGGCCGAGCAACGCTTCCAGCTCATGAATGTTCGGCTTGACGGCGTAGGGCGCAGCCTCGATGCCGATTCGGAACGCCTCGCCGTCCGCGTCCAGCACCGCCCGCACACCGTGCTCGTTCGCGATTGCGATTAATGTCCGGTAAAAATCCGGCGGCGCGCCCTGGGGCAGACTGCCGGCCAGCACGACGGCGGAGGCGGAAGCGGCCTCTTCGCGGAAGCGGGCGCAGAACCGGTCAAGCAACGCGCCGTCCACCGTAAAGCCTTTTTCATTGAGCTCGGTCGTCTGTTGGGTGGACCGGTCGACGACCTTCAGATTGGTCCTCGTCTCGCCGTCCGTTTGCACGAACCCGTTCCGGATGCCGAGCGATTTCAGCTTTTCGGCGATGATGCCGCCTTGATGACCTGCCAGAATGCCGCAGGCCGTCACCTCCGTCTCGAATCGTTTAAGCACCTTGGCGACGTTGATGCCTTTGCCGCCCGCATCGGTACGCATCTCTTGAATCCGGTTCAACCCGCCGTACTCGAACTGTTCGATCGTGACGGTTTTGTCGAGCGCCGGGTTAAGCGTAACCGTAATGACTGGCGATGCTGAATCCGTCATGCTTCATCACTTCCCGCTCTAGTTAGTGTGACGTCGATCCCCGCTTCCTCCAGCTGCCGGGCGGCGCCGGACGACAAGCCGTCGTCGACGATGACTTGGTCGATTTCCGACAGATCGGCTACCTTCGCGAACGAGACGGTGCCGAACTTGCTGTGATCGGCCAAGAGCGTGACATGGGCGGCGGACAAGATCATCTGCTTCTTGACGGCGGCCTCCACCATGTTCGGTGTGGTCAGGCCCGCGTTGATGTCCAGGCCGTTGGTGGCCATGAACGCTTTGTTGACGCGTATGGCGGCAATCGCCTTTTCCGCCAGCGGACCGACCATAGCCAACGTCTCTTGCCTTAGTATGCCCCCGGTCAGAATTAACTCGATTTCCTTGCGGCCCGCCAGTTCCTCCGCCGCCATCAACGAGTTCGTGACGACCGTCAGTCGGCTGAAGCCCTTCAGCAGCTTGGCCACATAGAAAGTGGTCGTTCCCGAATCGAGCAGCAGGCTGTCTCCGTCCCTAACGGTCGCAACTGCCGCTTTGGCGACGGCCTCCTTCTGGGCGCGGTACCGGTCTTCCTTCTCGGAGAAAGGCGGTTCCGCGTTATCGTCCCGAAACGCTACCGCTCCGCCGTGCGTCCGCCGCAGCTCGCCCGCTTCCTCCAGCCCTTTCAAATCTCTTCTGACGGTCGATTCCGACACGCCGAAGCTCTGGGCCAGCTCTTGAACGGAAGCACGTTTATGCGTTTGGATATAGTCGACAATTTTCTGCTTGCGCTCTTCTTCGAACAGCATATCCGGCCACCTTTCAGTAAACGCTTTCCATCTCCCGCTCATATTTGATTGATAACTGTTCAATAACCGTGGGATGCGCCCAACTTTTTTGCTCGTTTGTGATTATATATGATTGTTTATAAACTGTAAAGCGTTTTACGCACAACCTATGAGCTTATATGCGCACAAATAAGCATGCAATATCGGTTTTCAGCTGAAGCGCGGAATCCGCCGCGGCCGGGCGACCGCGTCTCTGCCGGATATCTTTCGACGTCCCGCCGCTCGATGGTGCGCCGGGACACTTGCAGCTGCCCGCGAGCCATCCGCCCACCCCTCTAAGGTGCGCGCCGGTAGATGGCGGGGAGGGGTCGCGCCGTTAGCGGCATGCCGTTCCGCTTTCCGTACGAAAATGGGTGAGGGGGCTTGGCCCCTCTCTCGTCCGCCCCGCCCGGACTCGCATAGTGAGACAATGCGAGCTTCTGGACACGCCGCCACGCAAAAAGGCGGCTTTCGCCGCCTGCCGCCTTTCGCTATTCTTCTTCCGCTTTGTTTAATCCTGCATCCGCCCGTGGATCCGCCTCCGCTGCCGCCCCGTGGGCCGGACCCGCCGCGCCGCCGCGCCGCCCGGCCGACGCGTACTTGTCGTAACGCCCGTCCAACTCCTTGGCTATGGAACGGTACAGCTTCGTTTCCTCCACAATCGGATCGCTGGCCGTCTGAATCCGGATCTCGTATTTCGGCGACAGCCGCGCCCTGACGATCCGTTCCTTGTCCCCGGCCTCCAAAGGCCCGTCCGTCAACCGGTCCGCCAATTCCTTCTCCAATTCATCCGCCGGTTTGCGGCGATCGCCATCGTCATTGCCGCCGTTTAGGTCCACGCGACTCACTTCCTTCCCGTCGTCTCACGTTCCGGTTGTAGTATCCGAGTGTCCGATCCACGTTATGCGTTCACATGTCATTCGCCGTGCTTGAACGGCGTCCCCGTTCCCGGCTCTCCCTCCGACTCCGCGCTTTGAAGCACCTGCAGCAGCTCGTCGTGAATATGGCCGTTGGTCGCCACGACATTGCGCACGCCGAGATGATACGGCTCCCCCTTCATATCCGTGACGCGGCCGCCCGATTCCTGGATGAGCAAATACCCGGCCGCCATATCCCACGCATTCAGCCCGACTTCCCAGAACGCGCTGAGGCGCCCCGCCGCGACATAGGCCAGGTGCAGCGCCGCCGAGCCGTTCGACCGCACATTCCGCACCTTCGGCACGACTGCCAGCAGCTGGCGCATGTTGAGCGGCAGCGCGGCGCCGCCATACGGCGGAAAGCCGGTGGCGACGAGGCTTTCGCGCAGAACGGCATCCGGCGAAACCCGCATCCGTTTGCCGTGTACATACGCGCCTTTGCCCTTCTCCGCGATGAACAGCTCGTCACGCGAGGGGTCGTAGACGACGCCGAGAATGACTTCGCCTTTGCAGGCCAACGCGATCGAGACGCAGAAAAACGGAAAACCGTGCACGAAATTGGTCGTGCCGTCGATCGGATCGACAATCCATAAATATTCCGCATCCATCACGTCCCGCAGCGCCGCCGACGACGCTTCCGGCCCCGGCTCCACGCCTTCCTCGCCGAGGAAGGAATGATCCGGGAAATGGGTCATGATCAAATTCCGGATCATGGTTTCGGCGCCTTTATCGACCTCAGTTACAAGATCGCCGGGCGAGCTTTTTATGTTCAGGCTCGTAAAGCCCCCTAATTTCGTCTTGATCCACTCGCCCGCTTTGGACGCGCTGTTGATCGCCACCGCGGCGAAGCTTTTCCGGCCGACGATCGGCTCGATTCTTGAATCGCTCACCATTATCACACTACTTTCCTTTCGCGATATCCAAGCCCTTCCAATCCTTGCTAATATACGCTTCCGTCAGGAGGAAAGTTTCGCTTTTTGCCTACCCGCCCGCGCCTAAATGTCTGCCAAGCCCTCGACAACCAGACGCGCCGCCAACAGGATGAGCGTCACACGCAGCAGCCAGAGCAGCGCCTTGCCGGACATTCGGCCCGCGATCGCGGCGCCGACTGTGCCGCCGATCCAGGCTCCCGGCGCAAGCGCCAGCACGAGCAGCCAGTCCGTTTCGCCCATCGCGGCGTGAACCCCGGTGCCGAGTATCGACGACAGGAAAATGACGAACATCGAGGTCGCCGTCGCCACATGGGGCGGGAAGCGGAACAGCAGCACCATAACCGGAACGAAAAGCGAGCCGCCGCCGATGCCGAACAGCCCCGAGACGAGCCCGACCGCAAAACCGATCAACAGCCCCGGCAGCATCGAAAAGCCGTACTCATGCTCCACGCCCTGCGCGTCGACAAACGTTCGGCTGATCGGCCACCTGCGCGCAGAAGGGCGCATATAATCCCGGGCGACAAGCAGCCCCGCCATCAGCAGCATGAAGCCGCCGAACACCAGCGAGAAAATGCCGCCCTGGAACTTGCTCGTGAGCGCCGATCCGGCCATCGCGGCCGGCCCGCTTGTCATGAAGAGCAGCCAGCCGATTCTGAAATCGACCCGCTTCCGCTTCATGTACGACAAGGTGGACGAGAGCGCCGTGACGATCAATACCGCAAGCGAGGTGCCCACGGCCGTCGCAGGATCGATCGCACCGCCGGTAAGCTCGGGCCCGAGCAAGATGAGCATGGGCACAATAATGATACCGCCGCCAAGCCCCACCATGCTGCCGAACACCGCGGCGATCAAGCCGAGCGCCGCAAGTCCGATGATTTCCCACATGCTGCAATGCCTTCCTTCCGGCCGCCACTTCCGTTAGCATGACCTCATGTTGTGAAAAACACCGCCTGGTTCCCCGGGCGGTGTGCGAACGATCGCGGCTCTATACGCCGATGATATGATAGCCGTTATCCACGTAGATCACTTCGCCGGTAATGCCGCGCGACAGCCGGCTCATGAGGAACATCGCCGTATCGCCCACTTCCGCGGCTTCCGTCGTGCGGCGCAGCGGCGCTTTTTCTTCCACCTGGCGGAGAATCGAGTTGAAGTCCTTGATGCCTTTGGCCGCAAGCGTACGGATCGGCCCGGCGGAAATCGCGTTGACCCGCACGTTGAACTGGCCGAGGTCCGCCGCCAGATAACGGACGGAAGCCTCCAGCGCCGCCTTCGCCACGCCCATGACGTTGTAATTGCGAAGCGCGCGCTCCGCGCCGAGGTAGGTCATCGTCATGATGCTGCCGCCTTCGGTCATCAGCGGATACAGGCGCTGAGCCACCGCGGTAAGGGAATAGGCGCTGATGTCGTGCGCCAGCGCGAACCCCGCGCGGGACGTGTCGACGAACATCCCTTCCAGCTCCTCGGTTTTGGCGAATGCGATGCTGTGAACGATGCCGTGCAGGACGCCGAAGCTGTCCTTCAGCTTGCCGGCCAGCGCATCGATATCTTCATCCACCGTGACGTTGCACGGCAGCACGATCGAGCCGGGAATCGTATCCGCCAGCTTGGCCACCCGTTCTTCCACCCGTTCGCTTTCGTATGTAAAGGCCAATTTTGCGCCTTGGGCCGCCAGCGATTGGGCGATGGCCCAAGCGATGCTGCGGTCGTTCGCCACACCCATGACGACGATATTATTGCCGTTCAACAATCCGCTCATTTCGGTTATCTCCTCCTTGGAAATCCTGCAATGGTTCTCCTCATTCCGGCGGTGCGCCCATGGAAACGAATGCTTCCTTTGTCCAAGGTAATCCATTTCCGGTCCGAATTCAAGAGTATTCTTGCGCCAGGGTTGTCCAATATGAAAAGTGCGCAACGGACGATCACGCCCGTTCACCGAAAAACATCTCGTGCGCCAGCGCCGACTGCACGCGCGCTTCCTCCTCGGACAGCCTGCGGACCAGCTCCATCTCCACCTGCGTGATTTCCTCGCCCTGGAAGTTGATCTCCGCAATGGAAGCAACAATTTTGACAATGGCGATCGCTTCATTATTCGGCGTATAGGCGATGACCTTCTGCCCGGTTGGAAAAACGCGGAAGCCGCTCTTCACCATTTTGCCGCGCCCGTACTCCAGCAGCTCGTACAGCTCCTGCTGCGATTTGAATTTGCAAACGGAATTGAATTCGGTCGCAAAGCCCATTTTCCACAAGCCTCCTTCTCATTTTCCGCAACTTTACTCAAGCATCCAGCTTGCTTCGCTTGCATCCCCGGGAATCGGGCCCCGCCGCATTGGGATGTAAAAACCGGATGCAGCGTGAGCGCTAATCATCCGGTTCATGAGCGGCCGGCTGTCCTTACTCCGAACCGCCGCCGGTATAGTCGATGCGCTGCTTCTCGGCATGCCGCTCAAGGGCCAGTTGGATCAATTTATCGAGCAGCTCGCGGTATGGCAAGCCGGTTTCCTTCCACATCAAGGGGTACATGCTGAACGGCGTAAAGCCCGGCATTGTATTCACTTCATTGATCAGAAGCTGTCCGTCGGACCGCCGCATGAAAAAGTCGACGCGCGACAAGCCCGACCCGTCGATCGCCAGGAAAGCGCGGACCGCCATCTCGCGGACCGCTTCGGCCGTCTCGGCCGGGATGTCTGCGGGAATCTGCATGCGCGACTTCCCGTCGGTATATTTCGCTTTGTAATCATAAAAGTCGTTGGAGGACACGACCTCCCCCGGCACGGAAGCGCGGGGCTCGTCGTTGCCGAGCACGCTGACCTCGATCTCGCGGGCGTCGACGAATTCCTCCACGATCACCTTGCGGTCATAGCGGAACGCGAGCGCCACGGCCGCTTCCAGTTCCTCGCGGTTGCGGGCTTTGGAAATGCCGACGCTCGATCCGAGGTTGGCCGGCTTCACGAAGCACGGATACCCGAGCGCGACTTCAATCTCCATAATGAAAAAGTGCGGATCCTTCTCCCACTGGGTGCGGTTAAAATGGCGGTATATGCACTGGGGCAGCCCTTCCTGGGCAAATACCTTTTTCATCAACACTTTGTCCATGCCGACGGCGGAGGCGAGCACGCCCGCTCCCACATACGGGACGTTCGCCATCTCGAACAGTCCCTGGATCGTGCCGTCTTCCCCGAACGTGCCGTGCAGCAGCGGGAACATGACGTCGATTTGCCGGTCGGCCTCATCCACGGCGGCGGGGGCCGCCATCCCTTGGAACACGGGCATCAGCGCGCTGCCGGTATCGCCTTCCGCGCCGCCGAATTGCAGCTGGGCCACTTCCGCGGGAGCGGCGAGCAGCGTTTGCCCGGCATGCCACCCGCCCTGCTTCGTTATGTAGAACGGCTTGATTTCGTATTTATCGTAATCGAAGGCTTTCATGACCGCCAGCGCGGTCTGGAGCGACACCTCATGCTCGCCCGATTTGCCTCCGTACAGCAGCCCAACCCGAATCTTCTCACCCATGAATGTTAGCCTCCGGTTACTAAATTATCCATTCTCTTCGTTAGTTATCCTTGCGCGGGCCTGCCTTGCCCTTTGCGGCAAGCAAGCTAGAACAAGTCCGCAATGTGGAAAAAGCGGTAGCGCGTCCGCGGCGTCCAGGCGTACGAGTCCCGGTAATCCCAATACCGGTGCCGGCTCGACACCGTATTGGCGTTCACGAGCGGCATGCCTTCGCGGTCGAAGGCGGTTACGATCGTATTGTGGCCGTACCGGCCGTCGCCTTCCCAATCATAGCAAATGACGTCTCCGAGCTTGAGCTGCCACGGCGCGTCGACCGGGGTTGCCCGCAATCCGCCCGCCCGCGCCGCGCTTAAATAGCGCTGCAGCGCGTCGGCGACCGCCCAGCTGTAGCTCCACAACTCCTGGCCGCCGCTGCGGCCCTTGTACCACCAGCCCGAAGCTCTTTTACCAGTATAGTTCATCGGGGCATGGCCTGCAAAGAGGCACTGCGAGACGTAATTCGTGCAGTTGACTTGCATGTTTTCGTAAGCCGGATTGGGCTGTTGCCACCAGCGGTCCGCATAGGCTGCGGCCAGATCGCGCCGATATGGAATGCTCGGTCGATGCTGGTTGAAATAGGGTAAAAGGTCATCATTCAGATAAGGCACCGAAACGGATTTAACCGCTTGCGGCGGCTGAAACCGTCCGTTCTCCTGCGGGACGTCTTCCGTCTCCGGATCGCCGCTCGCCCCGCTTCGCCGCTCCGCGATCTCCGGCTCGATGCGCGCGATTTGCCAGCGTCCGTTCGCTTCGGCGAGCCAAAGCCGTTCGGTTTCCAGCCGTTCCTCGGCGTAACCCGCCCCGCGCTGCGCAAGCGTGCGCTTGAAATGAAGCTCAAGACGCACCGGGACCTCCCCGTCCCGTTCCGTTGCCCCGATATGGAGCAGGCGGGCCCTCGACTCGTGCCGCTCCGGGTATGCGCCGCGAAGACGGTCGCGCTCCTCCAGGCGGGACAAGCGCCGGCCGGTGCGGGCCAGATAGTCGCAATCCGAGACGATTCCGGTTAAACCGTCGGCTTTCAGTTCGATTTCCGCTTGGTTGACGTGTTTCACGTAGTCATGGACGGCTGCCCTCAAGCCCTCCGCCATGCCGCCCAAATCGGCGCTTTTCCTTCCGGACATGCAGTCACTCTCCTTCATTCGGCCCTGCCGGCAGCGGTAAAGCCGAACGCTTTTTTGCGGGCAAGCACCTAACTTCTCTATGTATATGAAGCGTCCGCCGCTCTAATGAAAGAACGCAGTATTTTTTCCGTACCTGTGATGAAAATCGCCCTTTACGGAACGCTATAAAAAGCGATATACTATAGGTAGTCAGCGATTTTGAAATAGAGTTTCATTGCATGAAACAACGAATCGCATCCATCGATTATTTTATGAAGGAGGAGTTTCATCCCATGGCACCATCCGATCAATACTCCGTCCGGACCAAACTCGAAGTAGGCGGTAAATCTTACGCATACTACAGCCTGCAAGGGCTTGAGAAGCAAGGTCACGGCAAAATCAGCCAGCTTCCTTTCTCCATTAAGGTGCTTCTGGAGGCGGCGGTCCGCCAGTTCGACGGACGCGCAATCACGAAGGAGCACGTCAAGCAGCTCACGAACTGGGCCGAGGTCCGCGAGGACAAGGAAATCCCGTTCATTCCGGCGCGGATCGTCCTGCAGGACTTCACCGGCGTGCCGGTCGTCGTCGACCTTGCGGCCATGCGCGACACCGTCAAGAGAGCCGGCGGCGATCCGCAGCGGATCAATCCGCTCGTGCCGGTCGATCTCGTTATCGACCACTCGGTCATGGTCGATGCTTTCGGCTCCCCGGACGCGCTCGAATTCAATGAGAACATTGAATTCCAACGCAACGGCGAGCGCTACCGTTTCCTTCGCTGGGCGCAAACGGCGTTCGACAACTTCCGCGCCGTCCCTCCCGCAACCGGTATCGTGCACCAGGTCAACCTGGAATATCTCGCGTCCGTTGCTGCGACCAGAACGATGGACGGCGAAACCGTCGTTTTTCCGGACTCGCTGGTCGGCACGGACTCGCATACGACGATGATCAACGGCCTCGGCGTCGTCGGCTGGGGCGTCGGCGGCATCGAGGCGGAAGCCGGCATGCTCGGCCAACCGCTGTACTTCGTTACGCCCGAGGTTATCGGCTTCAAGCTGACGGGCAAGCTGGCGGAAGGCTCAACGGCCACCGACCTTGCGCTCACCGTCACGGAAATTCTCCGCAAGAAAGGCGTCGTCGGCAAATTCGTCGAGTTTTTCGGACCGGGCCTCTCCAACATCTCGCTGCCCGACCGCGCGACGGTCGCCAACATGGCGCCGGAGTACGGGGCAACGATCGGCTTTTTCCCTGTGGACACGACCGCGCTCGAATTCCTGCGTCAAACCGGCCGCTCCGACGAGCAGATCGCGCTGGTTGAAGCGTACTACAAGGCGCAAGGCATGTTCCGCTCCGACAGCACCCCTGATCCGGTATTCTCGGATGTGCTCGAGCTTGACCTGTCGACGATCGTACCGAGCCTTGCGGGCCCGAAACGGCCTCAGGACCGGATCGAGCTTACGGCCATGAAGGACGCTTGGCATGCCGCGATCCGCACGCCGATCGAGAAGGGCGGTTACGGCCTTTCCGACGCGAAGATCGAGGAAGTCGTGGAAGTGAAGCACCCTAACGGCACAACGAGCCGGATGGGAACAGGCGCGGTCGTCATCGCGGCGATCACCAGCTGCACGAACACATCCAACCCGACGGTTATGCTCGGCGCGGGCCTCGTCGCGAAGAAAGCGGTCGAACGCGGCCTCGTGAAGCCGGAATACGTCAAGAGTTCGCTGACGCCTGGCTCGCTCGTCGTGACCGACTACCTGAAGAAAGCCGGCCTGATGGAGCCGCTCGAGAAGCTCGGCTTCCACGTTGCGGGCTACGGCTGCGCAACCTGCATCGGCAACTCCGGCCCGCTGCCCGACGAAGTCAGCGAAGCGATCGCCGACAATGATATGACGGTTGCTGCCGTTCTGTCCGGCAACCGGAACTTCGAGGGCCGCGTGCATGCGCAGGTGAAAGCGAACTACCTCGCTTCCCCTCCGCTCGTCGTCGCCTACGCGCTGGCCGGCACGGTCGACATCGACTTGGCCAACGATCCGATCGGCCACGACCCGAGCGGACAGCCCGTTTACTTGCGCGACATCTGGCCGACGTCGGAAGAAATCGCGAAAGCGACGGACGCTTCCCTGACGCCGGAAATGTTCCGCTCGAAATACGAGCATGTGTTCATCCAGAACAAGCGCTGGAACGAAATCCCGGTGCCGGAAGGCGTATCGTATGAATGGGACGACAAGTCGACCTACATCGCGAACCCGCCGTTCTTCGAGAATCTGGCGGACGGCATCGCCGATGTGGCCGACATCAAAGGCGCCAAGGCGCTGGCCGTGCTCGGCGACAACGTCACGACCGACCACATCTCGCCGGCCGGCAACATCAAGGCCGACAGCCCTGCCGGCAAGTTCCTGCAGGAGCACGGCGTGCAGAAGGCGGACTTCAACTCGTACGGCTCCCGCCGCGGGCACCACGAAGTGATGATGCGCGGCACGTTCGCCAACATCCGCATCCGCAACCAGGTGGCGCCGGGCACGGAAGGCGGCGTAACGAAGTATCTCCCGACCGACGAAGTGATGTCGATCTACGACGCTTCGATGAAGTACCAGGCGCAGGGCACGAACCTTGTGGTCATCGCGGGCAAGGAATACGGCATGGGCAGCTCGCGCGACTGGGCGGCCAAAGGCACGTTCCTGCTCGGCGTGAAAGCCGTCATCGCCGAAAGCTACGAGCGGATTCACCGCTCCAACCTTGTCGGCATGGGCGTTCTGCCCTTGCAGTTCCAGGAAGGCCAAGGCTGGTCCACACTGGGCATCACCGGCCGGGAGACGTTCGACATCATCGGTCTCTCGAACGACGTGCAGCCGGGCGACAAGGTGAAGGTCGTCGCGACCCGTGAAGACGGCAGCGAATTCGAGTTCACCGTCACCGTCCGACTGGACTCGATGGTCGACGTGGATTACTACCGGAACGGCGGCATCCTGCAGACGGTTCTCCGTCAGATGATCGCGAACGCCTGATCCGAACAAGCGCCTCGGCGCAAAAGAACCGCCGAACGTCTGCGTGACGTTCGGCGGTTCTTTTTTGTCCCGGCATACTGCCATCCATCTTAGCCGGTTTTCAACTGATATTTAAAGCTCCCGCATTATTTCACGATCATCATGCCCATCCGTCTCGCCGCTTCGATAATCGCAGGCGCATGCTCGCGCATCGACTCCAGCGTCAGACGGCCCGACGGCCCGGAGACGGACAAGGCCGCCGCAAGCTTCCCGGCGCGGTTCAGGATCGGCGCGGCCACCGCGGCCGCACCGGGCTCG
This sequence comes from uncultured Paenibacillus sp., assembly GCF_963515335.1. Classification (NCBI taxonomy): domain Bacteria; kingdom Bacillati; phylum Bacillota; class Bacilli; order Caryophanales; family Paenibacillaceae; genus Paenibacillus; species uncultured Paenibacillus sp. The sequence continues at coordinate 25,238 of NZ_CAUPYC010000025.1, forward strand.
CGCTCCTCGATACTGGTGGCATAACCCGTACGGCGTATGTGCTCCAACTGTTCCGCGTATTGGGCCCTATCGATCGATGCCGGCCAGCTCGGGTCTTCCATGACAAGCCGCTGTGTCTCCTCGTCGGCAAACGCCACGAGCACCTTGCTGGAGGCGCCTACGTAGAGGGGCAGGCGAACCCCGACGTTGGCCACGCGCCGTACCGCCTGGCTGCTCTGTACCGCTTGGATCCGAATCCGCTCGTTGCCGTCCCGGATATAGAGACTGACGGTTTCGCCTACCAAATCGCGCAGCCTCTCCATTTCGGGAAGCAGCCGAACCGCCGGGTCGTCGCTGCTGGACAGATGGGCCGAAAGCTCCCATACCCGCATTCCGAGCCGGTAGCGCTCGCTCGCTTGATGCCTCGCGACGAATCCTTTATCTTCCAGCGTGGCGAGCATCCGGTGCACGGTGCTCTTGTGCAAACCGACCTTCTCGGCGATTTCCGTCATCGCCCACTCCGACCGTTCCGTAAAGCACAGGAGAATGTCCATAGCGCGTTCGACCGCGCGGACCGTCGATTTGCCCTCTTCCATGACGCTCACCCCGCTCTCCCATTTGTTTCACACAATGAAACTCAATTACAAACAGTATAACTCATTCCCTTTCTTTATTCCATCTATAAAAGTCTTATTTTACAGCCGGATTACAGCCGGTTAACAAGTTGCCGACAACAATTGACACCTTGAGCCTTTGGGCATAAGATGATACTACTACCTAGCATTAAAGCGCTTTCATAGTGGGAGGGATTCTTATTGAACAACGTTGTCCTGACACCGGTTCCGCTTGAAGGCGGCTTCTCCCCCGATTATCGTCCCGGCCCGTTCGAACAACTGCCGCGGTCCCCCATGCCGCAAACGCACGGCCGGTCCCGGCGGAGACACGCCGCTGTCGCACTCATCGCCTCGTTATCCGCCTTCGTCCTGCTTTCCTTTCTCGCTTTTCACGGCTATATCGCATGGACGCTGGCCCACCCTTATGTCCCGCCGCTCACCTCAAACCCGATGCTGGCCAAGGGTCTCGATTATATCGACGTCTCCTTTCCAAGCGCCGGCGGCAAAACGACCGTGAACGGCTGGTACATACCCGCCAAGTCGAAGTCGGGCAGAACCGTCGTGTTCAGCCACGGCTACGGCGCCAACCGAGAGGAAACCTGGGTTCCGATGTACGAGCTGGCCAATCTGCTGCACGGCTTGAAATATAACGTCCTGATGTTCGACTACGGCTACGCTTCCTCCAAAAATCACGCGCCGGCTACGGGCGGCGTGGAAGAAAGCCGGCAGCTGCTTGCGGCCGTTTCCTATGCCAAGTCGCAGGGCGCGGGCGAGATCGTCGTGTGGGGCTTCTCGATGGGCGCCGGCACAGCGCTTCAAGCGGCCCTGCAAACGAAGGACATCAGCGCCATGATACTGGACAGCATGTTCATTACCGACGCCGAAACGCTTTATTACAATCTCACGCAATATGTGCCGCTTCCGCGCTATCCTTCGCTGCCGCTGATCGAATGGATGCTTCCGCTCTGGACGGGGATCAACCTTTCGCAGATCCCTTCCGGGGAAGTGAGAACCAGAAGCTACGATATGCCTATTTATATGATTCACGGCACCAAAGATGCGAAGGCGCCGGTCGGCATCGCCGAGGCGATCGCCGCCAACCAGACCAATCCGCTGTCGAGCGCCTGGATTGTGCCGAACGGCAAGCACGAGCTGCTGTTTCAAGTGTATCCGAAGGAATATATGCGCCGCGCCGTTGTCTTTTTAAGCCAGGTCAATCAATCGCTCGACCTGAGCGCGACATAGGATAACCCCGAAGCCGAATACATCTCTAAGGAGCGCTCTTGCCGCTTGCCGGCATCTGCCGGCGGCCGCCTTCATGCGGTGTCGGCAAGAGCGAACGAGATGGCAGGCAAAGGAGGTTCCCGTCGTGCTTTTTGTTTACGGATCGTACATGCCGCTCCGGCTGCTGGAGGAAATCCGGTCATGGAAAAAGCGGGAGCAGGCGCACACGGTCGTCCTTCGCGCAATCGTGCCCGGTTGGGATCCTGGCTTCATGCGCACGCTCGAGGAATGGAAACAGGCCTTCGCCGACACGGAAAAGTGCGCTGATTGGTGGCTGCAAGCGCGGCTGGAGCAGCCCGGTCGGCTCCCTGACAACTCAGATGCGCAGATCGGCGCGCTGCTTCACGCCTCGCGTGCGCAATCCGAGGCTTTCATTCGACAGCTTCAGTTTTATCGCACGCATAGCGCGGATGATCGGACCGATCCCGTGAGCCCGGTTGTGATCGATCACCTGATGCGGGAATCGCAATATTATCTCGACACGTTCGCGGGCCTGGACGCTCTCCCCGGCGAACGGGACGCAACGCGGGCCGGCGCGCCGGCCTCCGTGCCCGTCGGCGGCCACACGCTTCCGCCTCTTCCTTATGCCTATAACGGGCTTGAGCCTTACATCGACGAAGCGACGATGCGGGTTCATCACGGCAAGCATCATCAGTCCTACGTAGACGGGCTGAACCGGGCGGAAACCGCGCTCGCGGAAGCCCGCAGAACGAATGACTTCAAGCTGGTGAAGCATTGGGAGCGCGAGCTCGCATTCAACGGCGCCGGCCATTACCTGCACACGATTTTCTGGGATGCGATGAAGCCGCCCGCTTCCGGCGGAGGCGGTGAGCCGTCAGGCGCGATAGCCGCGGCGATCCAAACCGATTTCGGCGGGTTCCAGGCGTTTAAGCGTCATTTTTCACAGGCGGCCGAGCAGGCGGAGGGCGGCGGTTGGTCGATTCTCGTCTGGAGCCCGCGCAGCGGGCGGTTGGAAATTTTGCAGGCCGAGAAGCATCAAGACCTGTCGCAGTGGGACGCCGTTCCCCTGCTGCCGCTCGATGTATGGGAGCACGCCTATTACCTGAAGCACCAGAACAGACGCGCCGATTACATCAAAAACTGGTGGAACGTCGTCAACTGGCCTTACGTGAACGAGCGGTATGCCGCGGCATCCAGGCTGCGTTGGGAGCCGTCATAATTGTTCTTGCCCGGAGCATGTTCCAAAAAGATGTGCTCCGGGTGCGGATGGCTCAGAAAGTCATGGTGGGAGATGGCCCATCCGTAGGCTCCGGCATATTGGAAAAGAACCACGTCTCCGATCCGGATCCGGGCGACGAAAGCGTCTTTCGCAAGCACATCCTTCGGTGTGCACAGCTGCCCGACGACCGTTATTTCACAGTCATTCGCCTCCTTGCGCGCGAACGGGTAGTCCCAGCGTCCGACAGGTATGACCTGAAACGGATGACTGTGCTGCCAGGAGGCCGGCAGCCGAAATTGATGGGTGCCGCCGCGGACAATCGCATAATGTTTATCGTGATTCCGTTTCAGGTCCAGCACCTCGGCGGCATAATATCCGCATGATGCGGTAAGATAGCGTCCGCATTCAAAAAGCACGGTCACGCCCGCCGGGCATTTGCGCTCCAGCATGGGGCCCAGCTTTTCTATAAACAAGTCCCAGTCGAATTGCCGCTGCAGCTCGGCATAGTTGACGCCTATTCCGCCGCCGGCATTCAGCCATGAGAGGTCTAATCCGAACTCCTTGGCCCACCCCGCTGCCCGTTCGCAATAATACCCGATCAATTGAACGTGCTTCTCCGCGTTGAGATTATTTGAAAGGGAATGAAAATGAAATCCTTCCACCTTGACGGATTCCAGATTTTGGGCCAGCCGAATGACGTCCGGTATTTGCCTTTCGTCAATTCCGAATTGCGTCGGCCGTCCCGCCATGGCCAGGGTAGCGTCGGGCAGCGGCCCCCGCAAGTTTACGCGGAGCAAAATCGGCACGGTCATCCCTTTCCGCGCCGCTATATGGGCAACTCGCCGCACTTCGTGCTCGCTCTCCGCATGAATAAGGCTGACGCGCAGCGCGATCGCCCCTTCGATTTCCTCATCCGTTTTCCCCGGACCTCCGAAGATGACGGGAATTTCCGGCGCAGCCGCGCGAATCTTTCTGATTTCGCCGAGCGAGGCCGCTTCAAACCCGTTCACAATCGGAGCCAGTTCTTTAACGATCCGTTCCTCCGAATTCGCCTTCACGGCATAATACAGCCGGCAAGAAGCCGGCAAGGTTCGAACCCTTCGCGAAACGTGTTCCCTTAAATGCTCCAGGTCGTAGATGTAAGCGCACAACGGCTGCCGGGCATGTTCTTTGCGTGACAGAATCCAGTCGACAATTCGGTTCATCCGCTTTCCCTTCCCTCGGCCGAATGCGCCTGAGGCGCGACGGATTCGGCCAAATTTTCAAATTTGCTCCGATGGGCGCACAAGGCCCGAAACGCTATGCCCCGTTCATCGCCGAGCACGAATGCGCGTACGCCTCTGCCGCGCCAATCCGCCAGGTCTTCGTCGGCACGGGGAATCGCACAGTAAGGTACACCGCGGTTTTTCGCACTTTCCTGAACCCGGCGGAGCGCATCCTTAACCACCGGGGCCCTCGTTTGCCAGGGAACCCCGTAAGACTGCGAAAGGTCCGCCGCTCCCTCCAGCACCATATCGATGCCGGGCACCGACAAAATGTCATCGATCCGCTCAACGCCTTCCCGGTCTTCAATCAACGGCACCGCCATGATTTCCTCGTTCGCGTCGCGGATGTAAGCTTGAAGGTCGAGCTTGCCGAAAGCGGCGGGACGCCCCCCGTTCAGGCTCCGGTTTCCCTGCGGATGGTAGCGGCTCGCTTGAACGATCGCTTCCGCCTCTTCTTTCGTCTTCACATGCGGGGCGACGATGCCCTGCGCCCCCGCGTCAAGGGCACGCAGTATGGGACCGGACGAGCAATCGGGCACGCGGACCAGCACCGTCAAATGTACGGCTTCAGCCGCACGTATCATATTTTCCAGCGTCTCCGGATTGATCGACACATGCTCTGTATCGACGATCACGAAATCGAATCCCGCGCAGCCGATCATCTCCACTGCCACGGGAGACGGGATGGAGGAAAACAGCCCAAAGACGGTTTCCCCTGCCTGCAATTTTCGCTTCAACATGTTCTTGCGCAGCATCCTACTCCCCCGCTCGCGCCGCAATCGTTTCCGCGCATCGGTTGAGCGGATTGCCGACCCGGTGAGTCCGAAGCTCCGTATCCGGAAACAAGCGGCGCTTCGTCAATTGTTCGACTTCAATGGACGGAGCGAACAAATCGAACAATTGATAACGATGCCGCAGCTCCGGGAAGCGCCGCTGGTAGCCTTCGATCGCCTGACGAACGAGCGACCAGAATTCCCGTTCTTCATAAAGGAAATGATCGGCCATGAACAGCGCGAGCTCTCCCAGATTGATAAAGAACAATGCGTCATGCACGAAATCCCTCACGAGCGCCGGATCATCCGCTTCAATAAACGAGTTGCGGTTCACTCGGGCATGGTATTCCGGAGTGGCGAGCAGGTCCGGGCATTTTTCGGGTGCGAACAGGTGCTCTTTCGAGAAACGGACGCCATCGTGAAAATCTTTCAGCGCCACGCGGCAAGGCACCCCTTCCTTGTGAATCAGCACCATATTTTGCGCGTGCGACTCCAAGGCGATTCCATGGGCGTACAGTAGGTGAACGATCGGCAGAACAGCCGCCTCCAGCAGCCTTTTCAACCAATGTTCAATCCCCGCTGCACGGACCCAAGGCTCGATAAACGGCCGGCCATCCAGATCCGTCGCACAGAGCGCGTTGAAGGGAACGGCCTCTTCCCCCTCCTCCAGATAGGAATGAAGACTCTCCCGCCAAATGCATCCGAGCGTACCGTAGACCGATGACTGTACCAAATCGGAGAGTGCCGGACGATCATAGGAAATTCCCAACACTTCGCCCAGCAGAATCAAGCGGGATTCTTCATGCAGAAAAGGATCCCCGGCCGCGAGCTCCTTCAGCCAATCCGACACGGCCGGCGCGTTCTCCACCGTATGGGGCGCCAGAACGCGTCCGGTGGACGTGTTGAGGATGCTCATCGACAATTTGAGATATGCCTTCCCGGGCGATGTCCGATTCGCCAATGTTCGAATCGATTGCTGCGGGCGATAAGCGTCTGTGCCCGTGCCCAGCACAATCAGGCGCTTCTCGCGTAAATCCTGCAGGTGTGATGCTGCAATTTGCTTCTGCCACTGCCACGGATGAACCGGCAAAAAAACATAATCGTCAGGATCAACCTCTTGACTGCGAACTTTTTCCGTAAACAAGCTCAATTGCCGGGCTCCGAGTTCGGCCTTCATAAACCCGTCATACTCCAACCGGCGGGAAACGGCGGCTCGTGTCCATTCTTTGTATGCGGCCAGCCACAGCGGGTGAATCTCTTGCTTGAATTCGGGACCGTACGCATAATGATCCGCGTAATCGAATCCGATCCGCGATTTGTAGCTGGGATGATAGGGATGGCCGTCCATCACATTTCCTTCCAGAATGTCATAGCTGCACCCCTCCAGCCGCATGCCCTGTTCAAAGCGGTCGTATTGTGCCAGCGCATCTTTAAACAGCGTCTGTTCCAGTTCATGAATAAACGTAACCAGGCGCCCTTCATCCGCGCCCAGCGAGCCGCGAATCTCAAGCAGGAACCGGCTGAGAGAATCAGCTTCCCTCGTCATCCCGTCCGCCGTACGGTCAATTGGCATGCCGCTCAACCGGATCCGCCCGAACGTAAATCTTCTCTGTCCCCGGAACGTGTAGACAACGGGAAGTCCCGCTTCGTCCCTGCCGTTAATGGTGAAGCGCGCCTCTCCTCCCGAGCCCTCCGTCTCCGGAGAAACCATCCCTTCATAAATCAGCGATTCGATCAACTGGCGAAAAATCCGTCTGCGCACCGCGACAAACCGGTCGGATTGAATCGCCTGCTGTACGGTCAATGGCTGCCATTTTTGTTTCATACCGTCACCTCACACCGGATCAGCGGATTTGGAATTTCTACATAAAGAGGGGTTTCTCCCCGATTCTGAAAACCGCTCGCCAAATTTGCCTTTGCAGGCAAGCCTTCGCTTTCAAGCAAATCGCGCAAATACGGCTTTCGTTCCTCGCCCTCAAACAGGCCGGATGTTTGCAACACTTCACTTACAACCTGCCAGAGCGCCAATTCGTCAACTTCCCCGTACAAAGCCAGCGTATGGATCAAATGGCCCAAATGATTCACGAAGAAATAATATTTCAGCCGGTTCCATGCTTCTTCATCCGGATAGAACGCCGGACTGTCTTCCGGCAGTCCGAACAGGCCGTCGTTCAAAGCTCGTTCCCGGCTGATGCTGACGCCTTCGAGATCCCTTATCCAGAAACGGATCGGCCAACCGTTCTGCAGCGTCACCATTGAATTTTGGACATGCGCCTCCACACTGATCCCACGTTCAAGGAACAGCCACAAAACAGGCGATAGCGCGATTTCCAAATATCGTTCAAGCCACTTTCCCAGAAAAGCGCGATCCGACATCGTCCGCTTTGCCGCTGCCGCCATGCGCACCGCTTCCCAGACGGGCGCCTCGTTGGCGCGGGGAGGCTGTTCCAGCAGAGCGGCCACCACGGTCGGAGCGTCCCCGCCCTCGAGTTGTTTCTTATTAACCGAATCGCGAACCGGGTTTTCACGAAAGATCACCCCGAAGCTTTCAGCCAAACTTCCCCCCTGTTCTTCTGATCCAGCCGGGACTGTCAAAGTTCGATACCCGGCCTCCAGCAGCACGCCGAACTCCGAATAAGGAATTTCATCCCTCAGGCGGGCCAGCACCCGGCCGGCATCGACCGTCCGCTTTAATTGTTCGGTGGGATTTACCCGTACGAAATTGGTTATCCGTACGTTGAGCGGCAGCTTGAACATATAAGCATGCTCCGGATCCCACACCGTTCGGATCGACGAAGTCGGATAAACCGGATTGCCGAGCGGACCCAAATCTATTAATTGTCCGGCCTCGATCAACTCTGTTACTTCAGCGACGTTCTTCAGATACTGCGCCTGCCAAGGATGACAAGGCATCAGCCGGTAGTGCCGCCGGAGAGAACCGAGCTGCTGCCGTGCCGCCTCAAGCACCTTGGCCGGCATCATCTCCTCCCCGGTTGTCTCCGGCAAACATTCCGCCACAAGTTCAGGTGAAGCGGCAAAATAATGCAGGACAAAGGAGGCCCCCAATTCCGGAGCGTAACGTTCAAGGTCGTCGGGAGAGAATCCTTCCGAGCTCTTGGGGGTAGGATGGAACGGATGCCCGTAAATCAGCGACTGCTCCGCGGCGCAAAAACGTTGTCCCCCCGTCTGTTCCCATAAAGAAACGCCTGGCCGCAAACTACGCTGAATATATTTACTCGTCTTTTCAATGGAGTTCTCAATCCGCGAAAGCATGGCGTTTACTCTATCGTTCCTGTCAGATTCGTCAGGTTCCGAGCAGGCAAGCTCCTGCAGCAAAGCTGCTGCAAGCTCCCGGCATTCTTCGAGCTCGTTGACATTCCCTTTATCGATTTTGTACCAGGAAGTTCCGTAGCGATGATGCCCGAAAGCGGAGAAATAACGCAATGATCCGAAGATTACCGTTCCTGTATCGGACAACTCCACCTTCATGGGAATACCTTGTTTCTCCATTTCCTCAACTATTTCAATGGGAAGCATCTTCAGGGATTGATCATCGGGCCCCAGCCCCGGATTCCAAATTCCTTTCTCACGCAAATAGGCGTTTAACAATCTTTCTCTCGTTGCTTGCTCTGCCCACCGAACATTTCTGTTATCCTCTTTACTTTTTGAATGGTTTACCATTTTTGACTTCCCACCTCCATCCATGTTTCACCACGGCAATTCCCCGACACCCGGCTGTATGAATCGTTCGGAACGATTAATCTCCATTCCGTCAATCCAGCGGAAAATATGCCCGGCCGCTTCATGAACTTCGAGATCGCCATCCAGTGAGCTTGGGCCGGATATAAATACTCCCGGGTGGATCGCGCGGATGCAAATCCCTTTTTTGCTAAATTCCTGATCCATGCAGATGGTCAGCATATTCTGTGCCGCTTTAGCCACTCGATAGGAATAGGTAAATTTTCTGTTCCTGAATTCAGCGGAAGCCATTTTCGACAAGGAACCCAATCGGGATGAGACGTTGATGATCCTGGGATTGTCGCCGTTTTGCAAAAATGCCATGGCAGCCTGAACGACCCTTAAGACTCCTAGACAATGAACGTTCAGCAATTCACTTATTTCTTCAGGTTCGACTTTTTCCAGTTCCCGGCTTCTGCCTGGAATACCTGCGTTATTAATCACGATATCTATCTTGTCTGTAAAATTTCGGATGGTCGATTGGATGCTCTCTTTGCAATCGTCCAATCTTACATCGGCAACAATCGGATAGCACCTATCATTGTATTCCGCCAATAAATCAATTGCGGCTTCCTCGCTTCGAACCAGGGGAAACACTTGATAGTGGTTGGAGTGAAAACACTTGACCAACTCATATCCAAGACCTCTGTTTGCTCCGGTAATCAATACGTTTCCTTTCACCGTTCTCCACCTTTCATAACGGATCTTTAATAGGTTGAAACGGCCATCTTGCGAAGCGAGTAATCCAGAATGGATACGGCTTCATCAACGTCTTCTTTTGTGATGATTAACGGCGGCAGAATGCGTACCACCTGGTTGAGGCTGGGTGCGACTAAAAGTCCGTGCTTATTCGCTTCGGCGACAACCGGTACACTGCTCACAGAAAGCTGAAGCCCGACCAGAAGCCCTTTTCCGCGGACTTCCTTAATCATTGAATGCCTTTCCTTTAGAGCCTCTAATTGAGATTTAAGATAAGCGCCTGCTTGTTTGACATGATCCAGCAGATTTTCATTTAATATCGTTTGGACGGTAGCTACTCCCGCCGCGCATACTACCGGGTTTGCGCCGAACGTGGCTCCGTGGTCTCCGGGTTGGAATGCCGAAGCTGCTTCGCCGAAAGCCGCAATAGCCGCATTGGGGAGTCCGCCCGACAGCCCCTTTCCAATGGTTAGAATATCCGGCTTGACTCCATACTCCTGATACGCAAAAAACGATCCCGTTCGTCCCATGCCGGTTTGAATTTCATCAAATATAAGAAGGGAGCCATAACGGTCGCAAAGCTCTCTCGCTCCCCTCAAAAAGGCGTCCGAACCCACATAAGCGCCTGCTTCACCCTGGATGGGCTCAAGAATGACGGCACATACCTTGTGATCCATCGCTTGCTCCAAAGCTTCCAGATCGTTAAAGGGGACATGGGTAAATCCTGCAAGAGCGGGCCCGAATCCTTCCCTCATATCCGGTTTGCCGCTGGCGGCCAATGCCCCGTAAGTGCGTCCATGATAAGAGCGTATCGCGCCGATCACACGCGTTTTCTCCGCATTGCCTTTACGGCAGGCATATTTCCGCGCCAGCTTGATTGCTCCTTCTATGGCTTCCGCACCGCTGGGACTGAAAAACACGCGATCGCCGGCACCGTTCTCCACCAGCAGCCTCGCCAAATGAACGGAAGGCTCATTGTAGAACCAATTCGATACATGCAATAATTTTCCGGATTGTTCTGCGATGGCTTGAACGACGCGAGGATGGGAGTGTCCCAAAACATTAACGGCATATCCGGCAAGAAAATCGAGATATTCATTGCCGTCCAGATCCCATACCCGAACCCCTTTTCCGTGTGACAATACAATCGGGTTCCTGCGGGACGTGTGCATCAGGGACCGATCCCCCAGCTCCCTTATGTACTCAGATGTAACCATAGAGATTCTCCTCTCACCCGCTCATAAATTCCGCAAAGGGTTATCCGTCACGCCCGATCCGGCCGGCATACTGCCTCCACCGGAACCGCTTCTCTGCAGGAGCGGCTTGATCAGTGTGCGGGTCGGCCAAACCGGGCTGTCGAGCAGCTGCTGCGCAAGGATATCGCGTACCTCTTTAGGCAAATCCATATCCGTCAGACATGACCGGATAGTCGCCCGGACGGTTTTCCACAACTCGGCTTCATCCATCGAATAGGCTTGTGAAATGGCGTCGATGATCGCATAAAGATTGACCTGCAGCCCTAACGTTTGAAAATAGGATAAAAGATGTTCGGGCGACGGATTGATCAAGCTGTTGGGAGTCCCGGGTTTGACCGTATAGTTCGGATTCGCGAGACCTTCCCGCTCAAGCCAGGGAAGATGCAAACGGATGGTGTCATGATCGCGCAGCAAGAGACCGGTGATATGGCCGTCTCGTATGACAAGCATGACGTTCTGACCGTGAATTTCCGGCATCATGCCGCAGCGAAAACAGATGAGCGCCGTCTCGATAAACGGTCGGCAAATCTCACGAAACAGGCTGATTACTTCCGTCTGCCCGTTTTGTGAACCGTACCGAGACCTTAGCAGCGCGGAAAATGCGGGAACCTGCCCGGTCGGGTCCATAACGGCCAATGCGGACATCGCAATCAAATCTACCTCTTTGTCCTCCGTCAGCTGAGCGGGATATTCTCTGACCAGACAAGCAAGATGTCCCGGTTTGTCTTCGTATGGATCGCCCTCAAGGTCGTGGAATCCCCACCACAGCTTCTCGCTGCAGAGGTGAAGCCTGTTCCGCAGCAGCGGTTGTTCGTCAATAACCCGTTGCAGCAGCTCCTGTCCTTTCTCCCCGTTAAGCAGATAGCGAGGAGGAAGAATACGGAGTGCGGCAAGCGAATAAATGCCGATCGGCACCTTTACGTGATACCGCCCTCCGTGCACTGGAGAAAGCCCGCGGACAGACGATGTCGCAACAAACCTCCCCAACCCTTGAATGATCGGTATACAAATCCCCTTCTCAATCTCGCTTTTGAAGACGGCAGGGATGACATGCCGCATTTGCCAGGGATGAACCGGCAGCGCCAGATAATCCTCTTGGTTAATGCCGGCCGCAGCTATGGCCGATTCAAGCTGCCGGTACTCGGAATCCTCCAGAATGAATCTCCCGACGTCTTCTGCCGACAGCCCTTTAGAAATATGATCACGCCTTACGGCTACCCAATCCAGGCCGAATTGGCAGCCGAATTCAGGACTGAATTTTCGGTAGTCGCCGCTGTCCCAACCGCGCTTCGCCCGGGAAGTCGGATGAAAAGGACGATCCCGAAGCGAAGAGAGGCGTTCGATTCGGAGCAGAGATGACGGAGGGGACGTGTCCCCTCCATCGGCAAATTCGTGTGCCGCTTCCAATGAGAGGGCCGTATGTTCAATCGCGTCTCCCAGTTCCGCCAGAAATTCACTCAGATTCGGAAGCAGAGCCGCGCGTTCTTCCTCTGAAACGGAATCGGCCAATACGCGCATGAACGCAATTGGACTAAGAGATTGCCGCGATATGCCCTCTGAACGGTTCGTCACCAGCAGAACGGGCGGACGGCTTAATTTATACGATTGTATAAAACGCTGTGGGCGTACCCGGAACACTACGGCGTGCTCCATATCCAGTCTCAGTCGAAAATAATATTCTCCTTCCGCCAATTTGAATGGCGAGAGCGAGAACATCTCCGGCAAGTCTGCTGTGACGACACCTCGGTCGGCGATGTCCAGAACATTTTCGTGAAACATGGCATTCACCAAATCGCTCAAGACCGATTCCGACGCCGCCTCACGCAGCTTTTGCAAATCCGGGACCGGAGTATCGGCCTCTGTTCCGATCAATTGATTATCCAAGCTACTACCTCCAACTCAAGCATGAACGATTGGTTGTGCTCACGCGATTCCAATTTTCAATAAAGACTCAATCGTGTTCCCGCGTTGGCGGCAACCGCCTTCAGATAAATTTCTTGTGCGCTTGCAATATCTTCAACGGCCATTCCCATCGGATTAAGGATGATGATTTCATCGTCCGATTCACGGCCGGGCTTGTTCCCGATCACAATATCTCCCAGTTCGGCGTGTAGCTGTTCACGGGAAAATCGCCCTTCCAGCACGAGTTGATTCATTACTTTTTTCTCACGGTTCGATTGGTCCCAATCGTCAACCACCACTTTGTCGGCTTGCAAGAACACCTCTTTATGTACGTCCATGATGGAAATGTTGCTTACAAAAACGCCTTTCTGAAGCCATTCAAACGGAATATAAGGCTGATCCGTTACCGTGCAAGTGACAACCATCTCGCCTTCCCTTACAGCGGACTCAGCGTCCTTGGCCGCAATTGCTTTCACATGCGGATAACGCTCCCGCAGCTCTTGAGCCAGTCGAGCCGCCGCGTCATGGTTCAGGTCAAAAAGGTGAAGGAAAGCAATATCCGGGAACTGTTCAATCAGCGATTGCAATTGCATCTTGGCAATGATGCCGCACCCCATGCAAGCCACGCTTCGGAACCCTTTGCGGGCCAAGTAACGGGCGCCTATCACCGAGACGGCAGCCGTCCGCATGCCGCTGATCAGACTTGCCTCCATAATAGCGATCGGGTAGTTGCTTTCCGGGTCATTCAATATGATCAGGCCGCTTGCGCGTTCCATACCGCGTATGCGAGGGTTATCGTGTTTGCTTCCGATCCACTTCAGTCCGGACACCGGGACTTCGCCGCCTATATAGGCGGGCATCGCAATGATCCGGTCGGCGATATGGCCGTTTTTGCCCTCCACACGCAAGTATGGTTTGAGCGGTTGGACGAAATCCTGCCTTGCATGCAGCTCCAGCGCTCTGCCCACCGCTTTCACATAAAGATCGGAAGACGCGCCGCCCAGCTTGGCAATATCCTCCTTGCTGAGGTATAAAATCGATTGATTGCGATGCATCCTTATGCCCCTCTCATTGTTTCTTCTGTTTTGACTTGCGACAGTTTTTTAACCCATTCGTCGTCATAAACCGTATCAAGGTAACGATCCCCCCGATCGGGCAGAACCGTTACGATTCGGGAAGAGGGCGGTATCGCAGGAATGATTTTCTGAATAGCCGCAATTAGAGAACCGGAGGATCCTCCCGCAAAGATTCCCTCATGCGTCAACAGATCCTGACAGCCTTTAACCGAATCCGAATCATTGACATAGACGACCTCATCAATCTCCGCCGGGTTAAGCAGTTCAGGAACACGGCTTGCTCCGATCCCCGGAAGCTCTCTCGGTCCGGACGGTGCGCCAAAGATAACCGAACCTGCCGCATCGACCGCGATCACTTTGACTTTCGGAAACTCTTCGCGAATCTTGCGGGAGAAACCGAGAATGCTTCCTGTGGTGCTTACCGCGCACACAAGGTAATCGATCGGTCCGTCCACTTGCCGTAGAATTTCGCTTCCTGCACCATGATAATGAGCCTGCCAATTCAAATCATTTGCGTACTGATTGATCCAGTAAGCATTGGGAATCAACTTCACTAGTTCTTTAACCCGTTTGATGCGTGTTTTCAAATAGCCGCCCTGTTCGTCCGGTTCCGTGACCATGTCGATATTCGCGCCGAGTTGCTTGATTATGTTCAAGTTTGTTTTGGTTATTTTCGGATCCACGACGCAGGTAAACTTTAAGCCATAGATCTTGCAAATCATGGCCAGACCAATTCCAAGATTCCCCGATGTACTCTCGATCAGATGTGTGTCGGAGTTAAGCGTGCCGTTGCGCAGCCCCTGCTCAATGATGTAACGTGCCGGCCGGTCTTTCATGCTGCCGCCTGGATTCATCAATTCCAGCTTGGCAAGAACACTTACTGCACGGTTGGAAAAAAGGCGATTCAAACGAACCATCGGTGTTCGACCTATGCAATCAACAATCGAATCGGCTATTCCTGTGATCCTGTCTTGTGTTTGAATAGTACTTTCTACCAAAATCCAGCACCTGCTTTCATTGAAATGATTTTTGATAATGATAATCATTTTCAATGACTATATTGACGGATACCGGAAATATTGTCAAGAGAAAAAAACCGCGCCAGGCGCGGTTTTCTACAAATATATGTTCTTGTTGTCTTGAAGGCAATCCGCATGCGTAGAGTGATTAAGGAAGAGGAAGAGTTATCGTTTCTGCTTGATCACCTTCAAAGCCGATCCCCGATTGAACGACCAACTGCAATTGTTCAGCATCCACGGGCACTTCAAAAACGATGTTTCCCGCCCGTGGAGTACCCGGATAGACATCCTGAAGGAAAAACGGCTCGCTTTGATTGACATACATATCTCCGTCAACCATAGGATCAAATTCATTGCCCTGCCCATCCTTTAGCTTGAAGAGGGATGGATCGATCAATTGCGCCTCCGGTCCGTTGTTTGCAACGGTGAGTTGAAGCACAATGAACTGCTGGTCGGTTTCAACTGCGATACCGCCGTCGCCGATTTTTTGTTCCGATTCCGCTTTATTTATTTGGTAGCTTAGCTCACCCGCGACTACCGTATCTCCAAGCTTATACAGCTTTCCGGAGGTTTGCGCCTGGTCTTCTCCCGTCATGACGGCCGTCTCCTGTTTGGCGGTTTCCGTTGCGGTCTGAGTGCATCCCGCCAAAAATACCGCCAGCAGCGTATACATGACTAACGCCCAGCCCTGTTTTCCAAGTTTAATTTTATTCCGTTTGGTCATCATGGAATCTCCTTGATTCGGGTATGTTTTATTATTAAATCAGCGTCCGCGGTACAACAGCCATAAGAAGTAAGGCGCCCCTAAAAGGGTGGTCAGCAAACCGGCCGGCAGCTCTGCAGGGGCAACTACTACCCTTCCGATCGTATCCGCGGCAACGGTTACGATCGCGCCGATCAACGCCGCGACCGGAAGCATTTTCCTAATATTAGGCCCAACCAAAAACCTTGCCATATGAGGCGCCAGCAGCCCGACAAAGCCGATATTGCCGGCAACGGCAATCGCGCTGCCCGCCAGACCGACACCGATAGCGGAAGCGAACAAGCGAATCCCCTCCACCCTGCCGCCTAAGCCCCGGGCAACGTTATCCCCTAACAACAGAACGGCCAGCGGCCGTGTTACTGCCAATCCGAGAACCAGAAAGGCGGCAAACCAAGGCCAGACGGCCGCCAAGCGCTCGGAGCCCTGCCCCCAGACCGAACCGATTAACCAGAAGAGGGCCGAATCCAAATCGTCGGGGGCCTTGAGCACAACGGCATCCCGTGCCGCCAAACAGAAAGCGGAAATCGCGATCCCCATCATAATCAGCCTTTTGGGTCGGATACCGTCCTGCCACGTCAACAAATAAACGGCGAGCGCCGCGCCGGCGCCGCCGAGAAAAGCGAAAATCGGCAGAACTCCCGGCGGCGCGGCAGGATACAACAGAATAAGAATGACCGCCATCAAGCCGGCTCCGTTGCTTACGCCGATAATATCCGGCGAGGCCAGACTGTTGCGGGTGATCGCCTGAAAAATAGCCCCGGACATCGCCAGAGCCGCCCCTACCAGCACCGCTATGAACACACGCGGCATGCGCATATCCATAATCAGCTGCTCCGTTTGCGCCAATTCTCCGCCGAGCCATGCTCGCATCGTATCCGGCATACTTATTCGAACCGCTCCCAGGGCCGTACTCCCTATAGTGATGGCAAGCAGAAGAACGGTCAGAAGCAACGCGGTCAACCACCATGGGGCCCGCGGCAGCTGCAGGCCGGGCGGCGGTTTCAGTGTCGTTTTCATGTAATCCTCCTGGAGCGTATAAGGTAGATGAAAAAGGCCGCTCCGATGACGGACATCAGAATGGAGACCGAAACCTCTTCAGGATCATAAACAAGCCGAGTGGCGAGATCAGCCGCCACAAGCAGCAGCGCTCCCAGCACGCCGGAACACGGCACCACCCAACGCTCATCGGAACCTACCAGGAATCGGGTAATGTGCGGAACGACCAACCCGATAAAGGCGATCGGCCCGGACACCGCAACGGCGGAACCCGCAAGGCAAACGACCGCAATGGAGGAAATCAAGCGAATCATGCGAACGCGCAATCCCAACCCAGCAGCCACTTCGTCGCCCAACCGCAGCAAGTTAAGCTTGCCGGTCAACAACAGGGAGACGGCAATCCCCGCCGCAATCCATGGATATAAAAAACGGATGTCCCGCCATTCCACACCGGCTACACTGCCTTTCAGCAAATAGGAAAGAGCATATGCATTTTGTGCATTGACGAGTATGATGCCTTCAATAGCCGTACTGATCAGCGCCGAAACCGCGACACCCGCCAAAGCCAATTTAAGGGGAGAAGACATTTTGGAACCGATGGAACCGATCCCCCATACCAGCATCATCGTCAATCCGCCGCCGCCAAACGCAATAATGGGAATAAGTTTATCCGGTACCCAAGGCAAATACAGAGTCGCTATCAGAATCGTAAGCGCTACTCCCCAGTTAATGCCGAGCATCTCGGGGGCAGCCAGCGGATTATCCGTTATAGCCTGCAGCATAGCGCCCGATATTGCCATAGCGGCGCCAACCATGACGGCGGCCAATACTCTCGGAAGACGAAGATCCATCACGATCTGGTGCTGCGGCAAATCGCCGTTATAGCGGAACATCGCGTCTAATACCGTTTGATTCGACAGGTCCGCGACCCCGAAACGGATGGAGCTTACTGCAGCGAGCAACAGCAAAAAGATGCCCGCGCATAGAACCAGGCTGTTGGTGAAATGGCGCGCGTAATGATGTATCGGAACGGAAGTTTCACCGCCAAGATTCCGATCTGAACCCATATCCGTTCATCTCCTAACACGGGGAAAGACGTGAGCGGATAATAGGCTCACGTCAATTGTATGTCCTTCAGCGATATGATCATTACTTGGTTACATAATCCACAGCATCGTTCATGATGACTTTTGCGGCTAACGGTCCGCGGTAGAATGTCCAGTTTTCCAGACTTACCTTTTTGACATTGCCCGCTTTGACTGCGCGGAGATCCTTCCAGATGGTGGCTTTGTCGAGATCGACATTATCGGTCCATTTCGGGCTTTCAAGAAGGAAGATGACATCCGCGTCAATTTCAAGCAGCTTCTCTCTCGAGATGTAGGCATCCGGCTTTCCGTCGGCGCTGAAAGAAACCGTCAAGCCGATTTCTTTTAAGACATCCCCCGTAAAAGAATCCGGTGTGAATATGCGCACCTGATTTTTCGCATAGTTGCCTACCGGCAGCACTTTTAATTTCCCTTCCTTGGCGAGGGCCGCTTTGGAGGACGAAACTTGTTTGTAGTAGCCGGAAAGCACCTCTTTGGCTTGATCATCCAAATTGAAAGCATTGCCCAGCTTATTGATGATCGCTTTCCAATCGTCATCGCCCGCCCCTGTGAACAACGCGGTTGGGGCTATACCGGATAGCACATTGTAAGCCTCTTTGTGGCGTTTGACGTCACCGATAATCAGATCCGGTTTCAAGCTGGCGATCACTTCAGTGCTCGGCTGTCTGCGGTCGCCGACCCAAGTAAACGGATAAGTGATGTATTTGTCCAGGTATTTGGGGAGGTCTTTATTGGTGGCATCCTCTTGGGCGATTCCGACAGCCTGCACGCCCAACGATGTCAGAATATCCAGCAGGTACATATCAAGCACAACGACGCGCTGCGGAACTTGATTCAGGGTGACGGTCCCAATCGTCGTTTGCAAGGTCATTTCCGTTCTGATCGCAACCGTCTTGCTGGAGTTGTCCCATTTGATCCACAGTCCGAACGCCTCGGAAATAAACCGCAACGGAACCATCGTGCGTCCGCCAACCGCGACAGGCGCAGCATCAAGTTGAACTTTTGCGCCGTTCTTATACGCGGTTGTCGAACCGATCGTCAGCTTGAGTCTGGTGTCCGCTTTCGTGACGACCACGGTTTTTGCTTTACTGTCCCAGCCCACGGTTGCGCCGAGGCTTTTGGCAATACCCGCGTACGGAACCATTGTCCGGCCTTGCACAACCAAAGGCGCGGTGTCAAAAGACAAAGGCTGCCCGTCCTTGGTCACCTTGATGTTTCCGTCGGCTGCCTGCGCCAAACCCGGCGAGATGGTTGCGGCAATCATAATAAAAGCCATAATTCCGATTAAAGCGTGACGCAAAAATCTTTTCGTCATTTCCCCTTTTTCCACCCTTCGTGATTTTGATTCAAAATGGTCTACAATTGTGAGAATGGTTATCATTATCACCAGATAAATGATAAAACTTCCATGCATGATTGTCAACTATTTTTCCGCGCAATGTTGTTGCGGGAGACGCACATAGCAAAATAACGGTTGAGCCCTCCCTGTAAACCAAACAAACCCGGCACCTGTACTGAGGTTGTCAGTACCCGGACCGGGTTTGTCATATACTTGTACCAGATCTGCGGCGAACCATACCGGGTTGCCTTGGATGGTTTATTGTTTCAGCAATGACAGGAATTCGGAGCGGAGCGCCGCATTCGTTACGAACTCTCCGCGGACAGCCGATGTCACCGTTTTGCTGCCGGACTTTTTGACGCCGCGGGCGCACATGCAGAGATGCTCTCCCTCCACCACCACCATCACGCCGTTCGGATGAAGCGCTTCGTTCATAATGTCCGCGAGCTGCGACGTAATCCGTTCCTGCACCTGAAGCTTGCGCGTAACCGCCTCGACGAGCCGCGCCAGCTTGCTCAGTCCGGCTATTTTCCCGCTCGGAATGTAGCCGATGTGCGCTTTTCCGAAGAAAGGAGCCATGTGGTGCTCACACTGGCTGTAGTACACAATGTCGCGCACGATGACGAGCTCCTCATGCTGCTCGTCGAACGTGACGCCCAGCACCTCGCGGGGGTCGATGTCATACCCGGCGAAAATTTCCTCGTACATGCGCGTTACCCTAGCCGGCGTCTCCAGCAAGCCCTCGCGCTCGACATCCTCGCCGATCAACTTCAAAATTTCTTTAATATGGTATTCGATCTGCTCCCTGTTCGCAGCTACCTTGCCGTTCAGGTAATCCTTCAGACCAGCCATTCCGACTCCTCCTCCAAACCCGCAGCCGCCGGTTTACTTGCGCGGAAACTTGCCCGATTTCATCATTTGCTGCGCGCGCTGCATTTGCTGCTTGTTCATATTGTAACCCATCTGCTTCGCCATCTTCTGCAGCATTTCCGGGTCGCTCTGCATTTTCTCCAACTGCTTGCGCAAATAAAACACGCCCGCGGCAAAACCCGCTATCAATCCGACGATCAATGTGACGATCGGTATAATGATATCCCATGCGCTCATCGTCAGTCACCTGAGCCTTTCATTCATAATGTCCATTATCATAGCATGTCCCCCCGGGAAACTCAATCCGCCCGGTGATGTGTTCCGGCATACGTTCCGGCATACGTTCACGGCATGCGTTCAAGACTGCCGGTACCCTTCGAGCTCCAGCAAAAACGTCTTGATCGGCATCCCGCCGCCATAGCCGACCATCGAGCCGTCGGCGCCGATGACGCGATGGCACGGCACGACGATCGGAACCGGATTCCGGTTGTTTGCTCCCCCCACGGCCCGCACGGCAAGCGGCTTGCCGATCCCGGCCGCCACCTGCTTATAAGAGCGCACCTCGCCGTATGGAATGAGCCGCAGCTCCTGCCACACGCTTCGCTGGAACGCGGTGCCGAGCATATCGAGCGGCAAATCGAAGTCTAATGTTGCTCCGCGAAAATAAGCGTTTAATTGAGCGGCGCTTTCCGCCAGCACCGGATGGGCGGGCGCTTCGATCCACTCGATCGCGCCTTCATGGCCGGCCAATCCCTGTTTGGCGGCCCATATCGAGAGCGGCATCTCGCGATCCCTGAACGTGCCGAAGTCGATGTGGCATAAGCCCCGGTCCGTCGCACACAGCACGAGCGGGCCGATCGGCGATTCCAGCTCCGCCCGGTACAATGTCAACGCCGTTGTCGTTGTCGTCATCATATTTGGCCGTCTCCTCCCTGCAGCTCATCGAGTCGGTGCCCCTCGGAACGGAAGGAAGCCAGCGCCTGCCGGATCATGGCGGACGCTTCCGGATCCCGTTCCCGTTCGCAAGCGTCACGCAGCGCGGCCCCGGCCTCCTCGCCGCCGATCCGGCCGAGCGACCATGCGGCCGTTCCCCTCAGTACCGGACGCGGATCATCCCGCAGCACCTCTGCAAGCGCCGGCACGGCCGACTTGTCCTTGAAGTTGCCGAGCGCGATGACGGCGTTGCGCTGAATCGGCTTCTTGCCTCTCCACGATGCCGCGCTGCTTCCGAACTTCTCCTTGAATTCCCGGTTGCCTATCGACAACAGCGGAACCAACAGCGGCTTCGCCTGCTGCGGATCCGGCTGCAGCTCGGGGTGCTGCGTCCAGTTCAGCCCTTTATTAACCGGGCAAACGATCTGGCATGTGTCGCAGCCGTACAGCCGGTTGCCCATCTTGCGCATCATCTCATCCGAGAGAAATCCTTTCGTCTGCGTGACGAAGGAGACGCAACGCTGGGCGTCCAGCTCGCCCGGACCGACCAAAGCGCCGGTCGGACAGGCGTCTATGCATTTCGTGCACGCGTCGCAGCCTTCCGTCACTGGCGTATCCGGCGGAAACGGCACATTGGTGATCATCTCGCCCAAATACACCCAGGAGCCGAATTCCGGCGTAATGACCGCGCAGTTTTTGCCGCTCCAGCCGATGCCCGCTCGCTCCGCCACCGCCCTGTCGACAAGCGCGCCCGTATCGACCATGCTTTCCGCGCGGAAGCCCGGTACCCGCTCGCTCAGCCACGCCTCGAGCCGCCCCAGCCGGTCGCGCAGCACATGGTGATAATCTTCGCCCCAGGCCGAGCGCGACAGAATGCCGCGGCGGGCGCCGGGCTCCGACTTCGGAGCATCCTTAAGCTTCGACGGGTACGCGACCGCGATCGCAATGATCGATTGCGGATCGTCGAACAGCAGCGCCGGCTCCGTGCGCTTGTCCAAGTCCGGCTCCTCGAAGCCGGACTCGCGGCCCAGCTCCCGGTGGCGAATCAGCGTTTGCTTTAAACCAGTAAAAGGCGCCGCCGAAGCGACGCCGACTTTGTCGATTCCGAGGGCGGGCAGCGCCGCCGTCATCTCGGCTTTCAGCTCCGCCAAGCGGGCCTGCGTCCATTCGCCCGGCATATTCCCGCGCTCCTTTCATTCCGTTACGACAGCCGCCTGATTGCTTCGCGCGCCAGCTCGTCGCACCGATTGTTCCACTCATTATCGCTGTGGCCCTTAACCTTAATGTACGTAACCTGATGCTTCTGCATAAGCTCCCACAGCTTTTTCCATAAATCCTGGTTCTCTACGGGCTGATTCTTGCTGTTCTTCCACCCGTTGCGCATCCACCCGCGAATCCAGTTCTGGTTGAAGCAATTCACGACGTAAGCCGAATCGCTGTATATCGATACCTTGCACGGCTCCTTCAGCAGACTGAGCGCTTGAATGACCGCCGCGATTTCCATGCGGTTATTGGTCGTCATCGGCTCCCCGCCCGAAATCTCTTTCTTGTTCGCTCCATAAAAAAGGACGGCTCCCCAGCCGCCCGGTCCCGGATTGCCGGAACAAGCGCCGTCCGTGTAGATCTGTACGTCCTTCACTGTGCCACCGCTCCTAGAGCTTATTGATTTTTGCAATCGGCCAGAGCACGAATTGCGCCTTGCCTTTGATGAGCGCGCGCGGTACCGGCTTGAATGAACGGCTGTCCTTGCTCGCGCCGGCGCGCCGGTTGTCGCCCATGACGAAATAAAAGCCTTCCGCTATTTTCTCCGGTCCGTAATCCGTATCTTCGATCTCCACGTCCGTATAGGACTCGACGGTTTGCACCCCGTTCACATATAAACCGCCCGCGCGAATTTCAACGGTGTCGCCCGGCAAACCGATGATCCGTTTGACCAAATATTCTTTCCGGTCGATCTGTTCCGACGGATCTTTCAGGATGACCACGTCATACCGCTCCGGTTCTCCGATGAGATAACCGATTTTGTTGACGAGAAGCCATTCATCCTGCACCAGCGTCGGCTCCATCGATTGCCCTTCGACCGTCGACAGGTTGAAAACGAACCGGTTGACGAGCAGCACGATGACAAGCGCGACGCCGAGTGTTTTGGCCCAGTCGAGCAGCTCCTCCAGCCATCTGGCCCGCGGCTTCCCGGATTCGCTCCGTCGCTGCGGACCGACGCCCGCTCGAGCGGGTCGGCCGGTTTGCCGCTCTGGTTGCGATCGGCTCATGTAACGTTTACCCCCCGCTTGCTTCCTTTTTCCACTGCTTGAAATAAGTCCTGACCGCTTGTTCCGAACAAAACGGCTCCTCTGAGCTCCGGATGCGGCTCACCAGCCGCCCGAGACCGGCCGCAATTTTGTTGCGCACGGCGGCGGGGTAATGATAAAGCTGCTTGTTCGCTTCATATTCATCCCGGTCCACCACATGCATGGAGCCGTCGGCAAGCCGGATCACATCCAGATCGTAATCGATATACGTCAACACTCCGCCCGCGATGTGCACGGGAGAAGCGACATTGCAATAATAACGGATACCTGTCGGCTCCAGCAGCGCGACGATATTAAACCATTCCTTCGGAATGAAAAAGGTAACGGCCGGCACCTTGCTCGTCCACCGCTTGCCGCTGCTTTCCTCGACCGGCGTCTCGTCGTTGATCAGCACGATCATCGATTGCGCCTCGTGAGCCGGCAGCAGCCGCTGCCGCGGAACCAGCCAATTCTGGAGCCACATCCGGTGCAATCGTCCGTCATGCTTGAAGCTTTTGATCATGCACCGCTCGTAAAGGTTCATACGCTTTCCCGCCTTGGGTTCTACTAATAGAAAAGCATATCTTGCGGCCAAAAGCAATGGCGCGCAACATATGCTCTCCGAGTGAAAATATGGGAGCCGACCCTGAGGGCGGCCGTTCGTTAACCGTTGACGATGCTTAGCTGGCGGAACGATCTGAAAAAGTCCTGCGCCGCGTAGCCCATCTCTTCATACAAGGAAAGAATCGGTTCATTGTGCTCGTCCGCGGTAATGAGAATCCGCGAGACGTTGCGCTGTTCGAACCGTTGCTTGAGCGACGTGATCAGCGACTTGCCGATGCCTTTGCGCTGATGGTCCGGATGCACGGCAATG
>NZ_CAUPYC010000026.1:0-48579 GCF_963515335.1 uncultured Paenibacillus sp.
GGGCGGGCAGAACCGCGGGCCGCAAGGCGGCGGCAACCGTCCGTTCAGCCAGGGCCAGGGCGGATTGCGCAGCGGCGGCCAAGGCGGCGGCAACCGTCCGTCCGGCCAAGGCCAAGGCGGGTTCCGCGGCGGCGGAACCGGCGGCGCGGGAGGCGGCCAAGCAGCCGCGCGTCCGCAGCAGAACCGCTTCAGCGATTCCAAGCCGGGTGCGGCACGTTCCGGCGACGGCGGCGATTCGCGCTCGAGAAACAACCGTTCGAAGCCGGGCGGCGGCCGTTTCGACGACAACCGCAGCTTCAAACCCGCACGCGGCGGCAAAAACAACCGCGGCGGGCGCGGCGGCAACCAGAACCAGGAGCGCCGCGAGAAGATCGACAACACCCCGAAGAAGGTTATCGTCCGCGGCAGCATGACGGTCGGAGAACTGGCGAAGCTGCTGCATAAGGACGCTTCGGAAGTGATCAAGAAGCTGCTGATGATGGGCGTTCTTGCGACGATCAACCAGGAGCTCGACCTGGATACGATCCAGCTCGTTATCGGCGAATACGGCGCGGAAGTCGAAATCAAGCTTCCGGTCGATGAAGACACGTTCGAGACGGTCGAAGAGAACGACGACGAAGCGGATCTGGAATCCCGTCCGCCGGTCGTAACGATTATGGGTCACGTCGACCACGGCAAAACGACGCTGCTCGACGCTATCCGCGAGACGAACGTCACCGGCGGCGAAGCGGGCGGCATTACGCAGCATATCGGCGCATACCAGGTCGAAATCAACCACAAGAAAATCACATTCCTCGATACGCCGGGCCACGAGGCGTTCACGACGATGCGCGCGCGCGGCGCCCAGGTAACCGATATTACGATTCTCGTCGTCGCGGCCGACGACGGCGTCATGCCGCAGACGGTCGAAGCGATCAACCACGCGAAAGCGGCGGGCGTGCCGATTATCGTGGCCGTGAACAAAATCGATAAAGAAGGCGCCAACCCCGAGAAAATTATGCAGGCGCTGACCGAGTACGAGCTGGTGCCGGAAGCATGGGGCGGCGAGACGATTTTCGTCAACATTTCCGCCAAGCAGCGCATGAACCTGGAAGAGCTGCTGGAGATGATTCTGCTCGTGGCGGAGGTCAACGACTACAAAGCGAACCCGAACAAGCGGGCCCGCGGCACGGTCATCGAGGCCGAGCTGGACAAAGGCAAGGGGCCGGTCGCGCGCGTGCTCGTCCAGCACGGAACGCTCAAAATAGGCGATGCGTTCGTGGCGGGCAATTGCTTCGGCCGCATCCGGGCGATGGTCAACGACAAGGGCCGCCGCCTGAAGGAAGCGGGTCCGTCGACCCCCGTCGAAATTACCGGATTGACGGAAGTGCCGCTGGCCGGCGACCCGTTCATGGTGTTCGAGGACGAGCGCAAGGCGCGCGCCATCGCCGACCGCCGCGCGATCAAGCAGCGTGAATCGGAACGCGGCTCCAACTCGCGCGTGACGCTGGACGATCTGTATAAACATATCAAGGATGGCGAAATTAAAGACCTGAACGTTATTATCAAGGCCGACGTTCAAGGCTCCGCGGAAGCGCTGAAGGGCTCGCTCGCGAAGATCGAAATCGAAGGCGTCCGCGTCAAGATTTTGCACAGCGGCGTCGGCGCCATTACGGAATCCGACATTACGCTCGCGTCGGCGTCGAATGCGATCGTCATCGGCTTCAACGTCCGTCCGGAGCCGCAGGCGAAGCAGAACGCCGAGCAGGAGAAGGTCGACATCCGACTGCACAGCATCATCTACAAAGTGATCGACGAGATCGAGCACGCGATGAAGGGTATGCTGGATCCGGTTTACAAGGAAACCGTTATCGGCCAGGCCGAAGTCCGCAACCTGTTCAAGGTCAGCAAGGTCGGCACGATTGCCGGCTGTATGGTTACGTCGGGCAAAATCACCCGTTCGGCCAAGGCGCGTCTCATCCGCGGCGGCATCGTCGTTTTCGAGGGCGGGATCGATTCGCTCAAGCGTTACAAGGACGACGCCAAAGAGGTTGCGCAAGGCTACGAATGCGGGATTACGCTGGACGGCTACAACGACCTCCAAGAAGGGGACACGATCGAAGCGTTCATCATGGAAACCGTTGAGAGGTGATCAAGCATGGCGAAAGTCCGTGTAGGCCGCGTCGGCGAGCAAATTAAGAAAGAAATCAGTCTGATTATTCAGCAGGAGCTGAAGGATCCCCGCATCGGTTTTATTACGGTGACCGGCGTGGAAGTGACCAGCGACCTGTCGCAGGCGAAGGTGTATCTCAGCGTGCTGGGCAGCGAGGAGCAGAAGGAAAATACGCTCGCCGCTCTGGCGCGGTCCAAAGGATTTCTGCGTTCCGAGCTTGGCAAGCGAATCCAGCTGCGCCACATTCCGGAGCTGATTTTCAAATTCGACAGCAGCATCGAGTACGGCAGCCGGATCGAAGCGCTGCTCGATCAGGTGAACCGGGGGAACGACGACGTATGACGATTCGCGGCTCCGAATACGGGCGCATGCTCGAAGACGCGCTCGCCTTCCTGAAGGCCGGAGACGATTATCTGGTCGTCTCCCACGTTCAGCCCGACGGCGACGCGGTCAGCTCGACGGTCATCGTTCATTGGTTGCTTGAGAAGCTGGGCAAGCGGGCGGTGCTCTTCAACGAGGGCCGCGTGCCGCCACGCTTGGATTATTTGCGGTCCTCCGATCTGATCGTCAATTTATCCGAAAACAAGCCCGACCGCTTGTACGGCCGGATCGTGACGGTCGATTGCGCGGATTTCCGGCGGGTGGGCCGGGTCGAAGAACTGTTCGAGGCAGGGTATGCCCTGCTCAATATCGACCACCATCCGACCAACGACGCGTTCGGCTCCGCGAACCTGCTTCGTTTCGACGCGGCGGCGACGGCTGAAATTTTGTTCGATTTGATCGATTACGCCGGCATTCCGCTCGACGTCGAGGTCGCCACGGCGATTTATACCGGCCTGTTGACTGACACCGGCGGATTTCGTTATTCGAATACGACCGCCCATGTGATGGCCATCGCCTCGAAGCTGCTTGAGGCCGGGGTGGACGGCTTCGGCCTGGCCGATCATTTGCTGGAGAAAATGTCGCTGCCGCAGCTGCGCGTCCTGCAGCGCGGCCTGTCGCGCCTCGCGCTCAGCGAGGACGGCAAAATCGGCTGGCTGTACATCGAGCCCGCCGACATGGCCGAAACGGGCGCGGCCGGCGAAGACCTGGAAGGGCTCGTCAATTATGCGCGCAACATTGAAGGCGTCGAGGTCGGCATGCTGTTCAAGGTGACCGAGAGCGGGGAAGTGAAGGTCAGCTTGCGCTCGGCCGGCGCCGCCGATGTGGCGGCGATCGCCCAATCGTTCGGCGGCGGGGGACATGTCCGCGCGGCCGGATGCCGGGTGGACGGCCCGATCCAGGATGCGATGGCGACGGTCGTCGACGTTGTCCGCAAAGCGCTTGACGCGGTTTGAACAAGCAAGCAGGAAAGGCATGATTGCGCAATGGACGGTATATTAGCCGTATGGAAACCGGCCGGCTGGACGTCGCACGATGTGGTCGCGAAGGTCAGGCGTCTGCTTCGGATCAAGCGGATCGGCCATGCCGGCACGCTCGATCCCCAGGTGACGGGGGTGCTTCCGCTGTGCATCGGGAGGGCGACCCGTGTCGTGGAATATTTGCAGGAGCTGCCGAAGGCGTATGAAGCCGTCCTGCAGCTCGGCGTATCGACCGATACCGAGGATATGACGGGCAACGTGCTCGAACGGCGCGAAGGCGTCCGCGTCACGGAGCAACAGGCGCGGGCGGCGCTTGCCCGGTTTGCCGGCGAGATCGAGCAGGTCCCGCCCATGTATTCGGCCGTCAAGGTCGGCGGCAAACGGCTGTACGAGCTGGCTCGCGAGGGCAAGACGGTCGAGCGCAAATCAAGGCGGGTGACCGTATACGGCATTGAGCTGACGTTTGCCGAGCTGGACGTTCCGCTGCCGAGGATCGGCTTTGCGGTCACATGCTCCAAAGGCACCTATATCCGCACGCTTTGCGTCGATATCGGCCGCGCCCTGGGGGTGCCGGCCGCCATGGCGGAGCTCAGGCGGACGGTTTCCGCCGGCCTGAGCGAAGCGGACTGCGTGACGCTGGAGGAGATTGAAGCTCTGCAGGCGCAAGGCCTGCTGGAGGACAAGCTGCTGCCGGCCGAGCGGGCGCTGGAGCATCTGCCCCGGATGACGGCCGACAGCCGGATCGCGCAGATGGCTTTGCAGGGGCGCAAATTGCCGTACGCCGCAGCGGGAACGGAAGCTTCGGCCTCTGAAGGCCTCATCCGTCTGTTCGGCGAAGACGGCAGATTCATCGGCTTGTACCGGGCGGACGGCGATGCGGACCTGCTCGTGCCCGTCAAGGTCTTCTCTTAGACGCGTGCAGCAAACATAGAATTGCAGGTGTAACGGCATTGGAAATCATTCATCTTGGTTTTCCTTTCGACCCCGGCGCCCTATACGGAGCGGATCGGGGGAAAGTGATCGCAATCGGCTATTTTGACGGCGTTCATCTCGGCCACCGGAACGTCATCGGCCGGGCCGTCGAACGCGCGGCATCCGCCGGAAGGCTGTCCGCCGTCATGACGTTTCATCCCCACCCGAAGGAGGTTCTCGGGCAAGGAGAGCAGTATGTGACATCGCTCACGCCCGCCGGAGAGAAGCTGCGGCGTTTCGCGGAGCTGGGGGTCGACATCGTTTACGTCGTCCGTTTCGACATGGCTTTTGCGGCCTTGCCGCCCGAGTCGTTCGTGCATGACATGCTGCTTCCTTTGCGGGTCGAGGAAGCGGTCGTCGGCTTCGATTTTTCGTTCGGCAGCCGGGGGGCGGGGACGCCGGAGCTGCTGCGCAAGCTCGCGGCTCCTTCGATGAAGGTGCAGGTTATGGAGCCGCTCGAGCTGGACGGCGGCAAAGTAAGCAGCTCGCGCATCCGGGCGGCGCTCGAGCAAGGCGATGTCGGCCGGGCCGCGCGTCTGCTTGGCAGGCCGTACCGGATATCGGGCACCGTCGTCCATGGAGAAGGAAGAGGCCGAACGATCGGGTACCCTACGGCCAATGTCGAGCCGGACGGCGCCTATGTGCTGCCCAGGCTGGGGGTTTACGCGGTCTCGGTCGAGTCGGCGGGCGCCTGCTTCCCGGCCGTCATGAATGTGGGCGTGAAGCCGACCTTTCATGAGAGTGGCGTCGATCCGAAGCTGGAGGCCCATCTTTTCGGCTATGAAGGCGATTTGTACGGAAGCCGGGTAACGCTCGACTTCCGCGCTTTTCTGCGCGCCGAGCGGAAGTTCGGCTCCGTCTCCGAGCTGATCGAGCAGATCGGCCGGGATGCGGAAGCCGCGAGGAAGCTGCTGGAAAAGGCGGAATGATGCGGCGCTCCGGCATCGATCCGACCGGACGTTTACTTTAACCGTTCGGATATGCTATACTTAAACACGTTGCGGCTGCACAGCCGCTTTCGAACCATGGCTTGGTCGCCCGCGCTCACCGGCGGCGTCGAGGCCATCGGCGATTCCAATGAAGGAGGTGAACACAAGGATGGCAATCACCCAAGAACGCAAGAACGAAGTGATCGACACGCATAAGACGCATGCGAACGATACCGGCTCGCCGGAAGTTCAAGTCGCTATCCTGACCGAGAACATCACCAACTTGACCCAGCACCTGCGGGAGCATAAGAAAGACCACCATTCCCGTCGCGGACTGCTCAAGATGGTCGGCCAACGCCGCAAGCTTCTGGCGTACCTGAAAAATAAAGATGTAAGACGCTACAGCGCTCTGATTGAAAAACTCGGCCTTCGCCGATAATCATGCGGGAGAAAAGCAACCTGGTTGTCAAGCCGTCCGGTTAACCGGACGGCGGCCGGCACCCGGTTGCTTTTTGCCATGTAGCGGGCCCGGCAGGAATGGCGGGAATGTTGTCGAATGGGTAACTATGGTACTATGATACATAAACGATATGGGAGGTTAACGATGACACAACGCGTGGAAATGCAGCTCGGCGGCCGGACGCTCGTGCTGGAAGCCGGCAGGCTCGCCAAGCAGGCCAACGCCGCGGTGACCGTCCGCTACGGCGACACGGTCGTGCTCTGTACGGTAACGGCGTCGCCGGGTCCGAAGGATCTGGACTTTTTTCCGCTTACCGTGAATTATGAGGAAAGGCTTTACGCCGTCGGCAAAATTCCGGGAGGCTTCATTAAAAGGGAAGGACGTCCGAGCGAGAAGGCGATACTTGCGAGCCGTTTGACGGACCGTCCGATCCGCCCGCTTTTCCCCGAGGGCTTCCGCAATGACGTGCAAATCGTCGACCTTGTCATGAGCGTCGACCAGGATTGCCCGCCGCAAATCGCCGCGATGATCGGCACGTCGGCGGCTCTGTCCATCTCCGACGTACCGTTCAACGGACCGATCGGCGGCGTCATCGTCGGCCGTGTGGACGGCAAGTTCGTCATCAATCCGACCGTGGAGCAGGAGTCGCGCTCCGATATTTACGTCGTGGTCGCAGGGACGAAGGACGCGATCATGATGGTGGAAGCGGAAGCCGATGAAGTAGCGGAAGAGGTCATGCTTGAAGCGATTATGTTCGGGCACGACGAAATCAGAAAAATCGTGGCGGTCATCGATGAGCTCGTACAGGTGGCCGGCAAGCCGAAAATGGACGTGCAGCTCCACGCCGTCGACGAGAACGTCAACCGCGACGTGCGTGCCTTCGCATCCGCCAGGCTGGTGGAGGCGATCCGCATTCCGGAGAAGCACGCCCGCCAGGAGGCGATCGACGCCGTCAACGCGGATGCGGTTGCGCATTTCGAAGAAGCGTATGCGGACGCCCCCGAGCTGCTCGGCGACGTCAAGGAAGTGCTGTACGACATCGTCAAGGAAGAAGTGCGCCGCCTGATCACGCATGACAAAGTGCGTCCGGACGGCCGCGGCCTGGACGAGATCCGTCCGATCGAGTGCGATGTCGCCCTGCTGCCGCGCACCCACGGCTCCGGCCTGTTCACCCGCGGCCAGACGCAGGCGCTCAGCGTTTGTACGCTCGGCGCGCTCGGCGACGTGCAGATTCTGGACGGCATCGGCCTCGAGGAAACGAAGCGGTTCATGCATCACTACAACTTCCCGCCGTTCAGCGTCGGCGAAGCCCGCCCGCTGCGCGCACCGGGACGCCGCGAAATCGGCCACGGCGCGCTCGGCGAACGCGCGCTCTCGAAGGTCATTCCGTCCGAAGCGGAATTCCCGTACACAATCCGGCTCGTTTCCGAGGTGCTCGAATCCAACGGCTCGACGTCGCAGGCGAGCATTTGCGCCGGCACGCTGGCGATGATGGACGCGGGCGTGCCGATCAAGGCGCCGGTAGCCGGCATTGCGATGGGATTGATCAAAGACGGCGAGCAGTTCTCCATCCTGTCCGACATCCAGGGGATGGAAGACCATCTCGGCGATATGGACTTCAAGGTGGCGGGAACGTCCGCAGGCGTAACGGCCATCCAGATGGATATCAAAATCGACGGCATCGACCGCGCGATTCTGACGCAGGCCCTCGAGCAAGCCCGTGAAGGACGGATGCACATCCTCGGCAAAATGCTCGAGGTGATGAAAGCGCCGCGTACAAGCCTGTCGCAATACGCGCCGAAGATCATCATCATGCAGATCAATCCCGACAAAATCCGCGACGTCATCGGCGCCGGCGGCAAGATCATCAACAAGATCATCGAGGAAACCGGCGTCAAAATCGACATCGAGCAGGACGGCAAAGTGTTCATCGCTTCGTCGGACGAGCAGGCGAATGTCCGGGCGCGCCAGATCATCGAAGGCATCGTGAAGGAAGTCGTCGTCGGCGAGGTATACCTCGGCACGGTCAAGCGCGTGGAGAAGTTCGGCGCGTTCGTTGAAATTTTGCCCGGCAAGGAAGGACTTGTCCACATCTCGCAGTTGTCCTCCGAGCGCGTGGCGAAGACGGAAGACGTTGTGAAGATCGGCGACCAGATTACGGTCAAGGTAACGGAGATCGACCAGCAGGGCCGCGTCAACCTGTCCCGCAAAGCCGTGCTTGCCGCGCAGGAGCCCGCGCAATCGTAGCACGATCCGCAAATCGAATCATGAAGCAACGAAGAGCCAGATTCCCTCTGTCTCTTTTTTGTTTGTCCGCATTTTCACCGTATAGGAATGTTTAAATTCGCTGAAGTGTTAAAGCGTATAAAACGTTCCTATCGGCGATAAAACCTACCTTTAAATGCGGTCGCTCATCTTCGGAAATGCGTCGATAGAGGTTTTCTCATAACCTTGTCCCGGCCGGCATACACTGGTATCAATCCAGCGGAAGAGGTGCGGGCGATGATGAAAAAAGCGGCCGCGATGGCCGCATGCCTGGCAGTCGTCGCCGGTTTGGCCGCCTGGAACGGCGACGTCGGTCAATATGTGCGCAGCGTCAAGCAGCGGGCAGGCGGAGAGGCGGTGGCATACGGCGATTTATCCGGGACCCAAGGGGAGGACCCGCTGCTCGCCCGTATCCGGGGGGAGGCGGCCGCGCGGAAGGAAGAGCCGGTCGATGCGGTCGTAGACCGGGTATGGAAGGCGATCCCCGGCTATAACGGGGTGGAGGTCGACATTGAGCGGACTTACGCGAGGATGAAGGGGTTGCCCGCCGAGGCGCCGATCCGGTTCGTTTACAGGGAGGTGAAGCCCAGGGTCGATTTGGGGGCGCTGGGCGCGCAGCCGATCTATCGCGGCAATCCGCGCAAGCGGATGGCGGCGATCATGGTCAACGTCGCGTGGGGCAACGAATACCTCACGCCGATTCTCGATACGCTCGACCGCGAAGGAGTCAAAGCGACCTTTTTCCTCGACGGGTCCTGGCTTGCGAAAAATCCGGAGATGGCCCGTGCGATTGCGGCGCGCGGCCACGAGATGTCCAACCACGCTTATTCCCATCCGGATATGAGCCGGCTCGGCAAAGAGCAGCAGCGGCGCCAAATCGAGCGGACGGAAGAGCTGCTCCGCACGACGCTGGGCGTCGAGAACCGCTGGTTCGCCCCTCCCTCGGGGGCGTACAACGCAACGACTGTGCAGACGGCGGCGGAGCTCGGGCTGAAAACGGTGCTGTGGACCGTCGATACGGTCGATTGGCGGAAACCGGCGCCCTCTGCGATCGTGGCGAAAATTGCGCGCGACGTCGGGCCGGGCTCGCTGATCCTGATGCATCCGACCTCCTCGTCGAGCGACGCCCTCGCCGGCATGATCGCCGCGATCAGGAAAAAAGGGCTGGCGCTCGGCACCGTCACCGAGACGCTTTCGGCCAAGCGCTGGCCTCCGGTTGAGGCGGAAGCCCGATTCTGATATAGTGAAATCATTGATTTTCTAGGAGGAGACCCGGTGAACAGATACACGCTGCAGAACGGCTTACGAGTGGTTGTCGAGAATATCCCTACGTGCCGATCGGTATCCTTCGGCATTTGGGTGAGAACCGGCTCCCGTTACGAGACGCCGGACAATAACGGCATCTCCCATTTTATCGAGCACATGCTGTTTAAAGGAACCGGGAAGCGGAGCGCGAAGGACATCGCCGATTTGTTCGACGGCATCGGCGGCAACGTTAACGCTTTCACATCCAAGGAATACACCTGCTATTTCGCCAAGGTGCTGGATCGGCACCTGCCGATCGCGGTGGGAGCGCTGGCCGACATGTTTTTCGATTCGCGGTTCGATCAAGGGGAACTGGGCAAGGAAAAGAACGTTATACTTGAGGAAATCGCCATGTACGAGGATACGCCTGACGACAAGGTGCACGACGAAGCTTCGCGCGCCGCCTTCGGCGATCACCCGCTCGCTTATTCGATATTGGGGCTTGAGGAGCGCTTGACGGCTATGGGCCCTTCGGAGCTGCGGGGTTACATGGAGGACCATTACCGGATCGACAATACGGTCATCGCCGTCGCGGGCAACGTAGAGGACAACGCCGTTCTCGAGCTGCTGGAGACGTATTTCGGCCGGTTCGACCGCAAGGGCGGCGGCAGTGCCGACCATCGGATCCCCGGCTTCAGCGGCGAGTACTTGTTCCATAAGAAGAAAACCGAGCAGAACCATCTTTGCCTGTCGTTTCCCGGCTGCTCGATCGCCGACCCGCAGCTGTACGCGATGGTGCTGCTCAACAATGCGATCGGCGGAGGCATGAGCTCCCGGTTGTTTCAGGAAATCCGCGAGAAGCGCGGGCTGGCCTATTCGGTATATTCCTATCATACGTCATTCGCTGATACGGGCCTCTTTACGATTT
The DNA here is from genome assembly GCF_963515335.1 of uncultured Paenibacillus sp. NCBI lineage: Bacteria > Bacillati > Bacillota > Bacilli > Caryophanales > Paenibacillaceae > Paenibacillus > uncultured Paenibacillus sp. The sequence goes on from NZ_CAUPYC010000026.1 coordinate 10,313, forward strand.
ACGCGGGGACGGCGCCGAAGCAGACGAAGGAAGTGCTCGACCTGACGATCGAGCAGCTGGGCGAGATCGCGGATAAAGGGTTGACGGAAGCGGAGCTTCACCGCGGCAAAGAGCAGTTGAAGGGCAGTTTGATCCTGAGCCTCGAAAGCACGAGCAGCCGCATGAACCGGATCGGCAAAAACGAGCTCATGCTCGGCCGCCACTATACGCTCGATCAGATGCTGGATCGCATCGATGCGGTCGCGATGAGCGACATCCGCGACATTACGCGCCGGATGCTGGAGGTTCCGTTCGCCGTCGCGATGGTCGGCGCGAGCGATAAGGCTGCAGCCTCATTGGGGAGGGATTGCCTTGTTTCGCGTGCAATTTAAAAGGCTTCCGGGCAACGAGGACGTCCCGCTTCCGGCCAGAATGTCGGAGTGGGCGGCCGGCTTCGACCTGCATGCCGCCGTGACAGAGCCGGTCACGCTGAAGCCCGGCGAACGGGGGCTCATTCCGACCGGCTTCGCGATGGCGATGCCGCCGGAGCTGGAGGCGCAAATCCGGCCGCGCAGCGGCCTCGCATACAAGCACGGCGTTACTTGTCTCAATACGCCCGGCACGATTGACGCCGATTACCGGGGCGAGGTGAAGGTGCTGCTCGCGAACCTGGGGCAGGAGCCGTTCACGATCGCGCGCGGCGAGCGGATCGCGCAGATGGTGTTCCAGGTCGTGCCGCGTATCGAGATCGCCGAGGTCGGCGAGCTGCCGGATACGGAGCGCGGGGCCGGCGGTTTCGGGCATACGGGGCGGTAGGGGCTCCGGATGGGCTCCGGTTGTTCGGCGTCTTCGCTCCGTTTCGTGTCCGTTTCCTGATTCACTAAGCCCCACCAAGGTGGAAACGGCCACAAACAAGTCGCTCTTCCCCCGAACAACCTCCGCTGCAGGTTGGGATCATACCCCAAAAAACAGCGTAGGCTTACGCCTGTTCATACGGCATATGCTTTGGACGAACTCATCCTATTGACGATTAACGAACCGGGGGCGCTGCCTCCGGTTTTTGTGTGTTTGCGGCATTTGCGGTGCTGGATGGGTGCGGTTGGGTCCCGAGGCAGGCTGTCGCGGGTTTCTCGCGGGTTGTTCTCACCCTCATCTGGGCGCATGCATAAGATGGTCTATGCAGGATTGGCTCAGAGAGGAGTGAGATGCTTTTGCTCACAGGAGTTAATGTCGTGCTGCTCGGCGGCGACGCCCGCCAGCTGGAGGTGATCCGCAAGCTCGCGGAGCTCGACGCCGCCGTCATGGTCGGCGGGTTCGACGGCTTGCATTCGCCGCTGGACGGAGCGGTCAAGGCCGAGCTGAACGAGGAGCTGTTCGAAGGAGCGGATGCGCTCATCTTGCCCGCGGTCGGCACCGACGACGAAGGTATCGTTACGGCCGTTTTCAGCGACCGGGAGCTGCGGCTGACGGATGAGCATATCGCCCGTCTGCCCAAACATTGCAAGGTGTATACCGGAATGGCCAAACCGTATTTGAAGCAGCTTTGCGCCAAGCACGGCATCGCGGTCGTCGAGCTGTTCGAGCGGGACGACGTCGCCATCTACAACTCGATCCCCACCGCGGAAGGCGCGATCATGATGGCGATCCAGAACACCGACATTACGATCCACGGTTCGACGTCGCTCGTGCTCGGTCTCGGAAGAACCGGTTTTACCCTCGCCCGAACCCTCCAGGGAATGGGGGCGAACGTGCTAGTCGGAGTGCGTCGCGAGGAGCATTACGCCCGTGCCGAGGAGATGAGCTTCAAGCCGCTCTACATCAGGGATTTGCTGCATCACGCAGGCAATCTCGACTTGCTTTTTAATACAATTCCGACTATGATAGTCACAGCGCAAATAATAGCCAAATTGCCGCCGCGCGCCGTCATTATCGACCTCGCGTCGAAACCTGGCGGCACGGATTTCCGCTTCGCGGAGAAGCGCGGAATCAAGGCGATGCTCGCCCCGGGATTACCCGGAATCGTAGCTCCCAAGACAGCCGGACGCATCATAGCGGACTGCATGAGTCGGTTGATTATGGAGGATTTACGATTACGGGGGGATGAGCAATGAATTGGCAGGGCATAACGGTCGGCTACGCATTGTCCGGTTCACATTGTACGTTTGCGGAGGTTATGCCGCAAATCAAGCGATTTGTCGACGCCGGGGCCAGGGTCATTCCGATCGTGACGTCGACGATTATGACGACGGATACACGGTTCGGAACGTCGGCCGAATGGCAGAGGCAGCTTAAGGACATTACAGGCAACGAGATCATATCGACCATCGTGGAGGCGGAGCCTTTGGGCCCGTCCAAGCTCCTGGACGTCATGCTCATTGCGCCTTGCACGGGCAACACGACCAGCAAGCTTGCGAACGCGATGACGGACAGTGCGGTTCTGATGGCGGCCAAAGCGCAGATGCGCAACGGGAGACCGCTCGTGCTGGCCATTTCGACGAACGACGGCCTGGGGCTCAACGCGGCCAACATCGCCAAGCTGCTGATTACCAAGAACATTTATTTCGTGCCGTTCGGTCAGGACAACCCGGAGCAGAAGCCGAATTCGCTCGTAGCCCGGATGGATTTGCTTCTGGAAGCCTGCGAAGCGGCGCTTCAGGGCAAGCAAATCCAGCCCGTTCTGGTCGAACGCTATCAATAGTAGACGGACGCGTGGCGAAACTCGGCAAGCCGTTGCAACTTGAGGGGAGATTGGAATCATGTCGGAACAAAAATTGTTTAACGTCGCCGTAGTAGGGGCGACAGGCGCGGTAGGGGAACAAATCATCGGTCTGCTCGAGAAACGGAACTTCCCGGTCAACGAGCTGAAGCTGCTCTCTTCCGCAAGATCGGCCGGCAAGAAAATGACGTTCAAAGGCCGGGAGCTTACGGTGGAGGAAGCGACGCCGGACAGCTTCAAAGGGGTCGAAATCGCCCTCTTCAGCGCCGGCGGCGAGGTCAGCAAGGCTCTTGCCCCGCATGCCGTCGAACACGGCGCCGTATGCATCGACAATACGAACGCCTTCCGGATGGATCCGGAGACGCCGCTCGTGGTGCCTGAAGTGAATATCGAAAAAGTAAGCGAACACAAAGGCATTATCGCCAATCCGAACTGCTCCACCATTCAGATGGTGGCCGCGCTTAAACCGCTTTATGACCGCTACGGCATTTCGCGCATCATCTTGTCCACCTATCAGGCGGTTTCGGGCGCGGGCAGCAAGGCGATCGACGAGCTGCTTCGCCAGACGCGGGAGGCGCTCGAAGGAAACGACGTCAAGCCGGATATTTTGCCGGTAGGCTCGCTTCCGGTCAAGCATCAGATTGCGTTCAACGCGATTCCGCAAATCGACAAGTTCCAGGACAACGGATACACGCTTGAAGAAATGAAGATGGTCCGTGAAACAAAGAAAATCATGGGCGACGAATCGATCGACGTTACGGCTACCTGCGTGCGTATTCCGGTCGTTTACGGCCATTCGGAATCGGTTTACGTTGAACTGAAAAACGACTATGAGCTGGAGGACGTGAGGAAGCTGCTCTCGGACGCCCCGGGTATCGTAGTGGTCGACGACATGGACGCTCAGCAGTATCCGCTAGCCACAGCGGCCGCCGGCAAGCCGGACGTGTTCGTCGGACGCATCCGCCGCGACCTCGGTTCGCCCCGCGGCTTGAATCTGTGGATCGTATCCGACAACCTGCTGAAGGGCGCGGCTTGGAACGCCGTGCAAATCGCCGAATATATCGCGATCGAACAAAACTGACTTCTTCAAGGTCCTCTAACCGCGTATATCCGCAAGGAAGTGCCGGTCGTCATTCCGGCGGAGAGAGGGAGATCAGACCGCATGGCCATTCTCGTACAGAAATTCGGCGGCACGTCGCTTGCCAGCGAAGAGGCGCGCCGGCGTGTGCTAGGACATATTGAACGCGAGCGCTCCAATTCCTATTCGCTCGTCGTCGTCGTTTCCGCAATGGGGCGGATGGGGGATCCCTACGCGACCGATACGCTGTTGTCGCTCGGAGGTGTCGCCCATTCGCTTCCTGCGAGAGAAAAGGATTTGTTGGCCGTCTGCGGCGAGATTATTTCAGCCAACGTATTATGCGGCTTGCTGCACAGCGAGGGCATACCGTCGATCGTCATGACCGGCGGCCAGGCCGGCATACGGACGGACGCCGGCTTCGGGCAAGCGCGCATTATGCGCATCGATCCCGACCCGGTCGTTCGGCAGCTTGATCGAGGCAAAGTGGTCGTCGTCACCGGCTTTCAGGGACAGACGGACCAGGGCGACTTCACAACACTCGGCAGGGGCGGGAGCGACACGTCGGCAACGGCGATCGGCGCGGCGCTGCGGGCTGAGCGAATCGACATCTATACGGATGTCGACGGCATTCTGACCGCCGATCCTAGACTTGTCGACGACGCCAAGCCGCTCGCGGCGGTCAGCTATGCGGAGATTACCAATTTGGCGCGCCAAGGCGCCAAGGTTATCCATCCGCGGGCCGTGGAAATCGCGGCGCAGAGCAACATACCGCTGCGCGTTCGCTCCACCTTTTCGGACAGCGAGGGTACGCTCGTCACGGCCGACCCGGTTTCCGAGTCGCAGGTGCGGGACCGCCTTGCCACAGGCATTGCGCATGTGCCCAAAGTGACGCAAATATCGGTGACGGCCGAGGGCGAGAAAGACATGCAATTAAACGTCTTTCAATCGATGGCGAAGCACGGCATCAGCGTTGATTTTATCAACGTGACGCCCGGCGGAGCGCTGTACACGGTGTTCGATGAGGACGCGGACCGCGCGCTTGAGGTGCTGGGCAAGCTCGGCTATACGCCGACGGCCGTGCGGGGCTGCGCCAAGGTTTCCGTAGTCGGCAGCGGCATGCACGGCGTTCCCGGCGTCATGGCGCGCATTGTGGAGGCCTTGACGGAGGAGGGCATCACCATTCTCCAATCGGCGGACTCGCACGCCACCATCTGGGTGCTGGTCCGCCAAGAGCAGATGACCGCCGCCATCCGCGCCCTGCACAACAAATTTGAACTGCACTTATAATTTATTTGCTTTAATACCCTGGTCATAAGGTATAATGAACGTTAGTCGTTCACTCGTTTATAACGTGCAGGTTCCGAATCATCAAATTGACCGGTTCCAAACCCACGGAACCGGTTTTTGCAATTAATTTAAAGTATTTTTGTGCGAACGGGCTGAGTGGAGCGCAATTGTAACGAGTCGGAAAGTTTACGGCCATCCTTTGAAGGCGCCTCCCTACCTTGTGTCTAATCCGCGGGGAGGCGACTTCAACAGATGGTGGAGACCGTTACAATGCAGCGCAGCGACCTCTTGTCCGTACCATTAATCCGAAACTTTGATGGAGGCGTCCATATGGTGGAATTCGGCAGACTGATCACCGCCATGGTTACACCGTTCGATGCGCAAGGCGGCATCGACTGGGAAGCGACCGGCCGTTTGATCGATTACTTGATTGAGGATCAGGAAAGCGACAGTCTCGTCGTTTCGGGCACCACCGGCGAATCGCCGACGCTCGGAGACGAGGAGAAGCTGGCCCTGTTCCGGTTCTCCGTGGAGCGCGCAGCCGGCCGCTGCAAAATTATTGCCGGCACCGGGAGCAACAATACGGCCCATTCCATCCATTTGACCCAAGAGGCCGAGGCTTGCGGCGTCAACGGCATTTTGCTGGTCGCGCCTTATTACAATCGCCCGAGCCAGGAAGGGCTGTACCGCCACTTCCGTGCCGTCGCCGAAGCGACCAAGCTGCCGGTTTTCCTGTACAACGTTCCCGGTCGCACGGGCGTCAACATCAGCGCGGAAACGACGCTGCGCCTGGCCCAGCTGCCGAATGTCGTCGCCACGAAGGACTGCGCGCCGCTCGAGCAAATTACGGCTATCGCGGCCGGCGCGCCGGACCATTTTCGCGTATACAGCGGCGACGACAGCGTAACCTTGCCGGTGCTCGCGGTCGGGGGCTACGGCATCGTCAGCGTGGCGAGCCATATCATCGGAAGCAAAATGAAGCGCCTGATCGAAGCCCATCTCGCCGGCAACGCGGCGGAAGCCGCCAAGCTGCACCAGGAGTGTTATCCTGTATTCAAGGGACTGTTCGAATGTCCCCATCCCGTGCCGAATCCGGTGGCGGTCAAATACGCGCTCGGCCTGAAGGGAATGCCTGTCGGTGGCGTCCGTTTGCCGCTCGTTGAGCCAACGGAAGCGGAGGCCGCTTTTATAAGCAAATTGCTGTGACCACAGTCCGGAACGAAGCAGGCGATACGGAAACCGGTGCACACTCGGCATCGGTTTTTGTATTTTAGGAGAGCCTACGGGTACGGCGGATTTGCGGGTCGACTTGTGTTATGTCATTTTCTTCATGTATAATGGGATCAAGTGACTGGGTGCGGCAAATCTTTGAAAATCTAATAACGTTTGGACCGGCGTCCAACACATTCAGGAGGTACGGATTTACTTGTCTAAAAAGAACAACCAAGATAAACTGCTCATTTTTGCACTGGGCGGCGTCGGTGAAATCGGCAAAAACATGTATGTCGTTCAGTACGGAAACGACATTGTGGTCGTGGATTCGGGCCTCAAATTTCCGGAAGAAGACATGCTCGGCATCGACATCGTCATCCCCGACATTACGTATTTGACGGATAACCGCGACAAGGTGCGCGGCATACTCATCACTCACGGACACGAAGACCATATCGGGGGGCTGCCTTACGTACTGAGGCATTTGAACGTTCCGGTATACGGCACGAAGCTTACGCTCGGCTTGATTGAAGGCAAGCTGAAGGAAGCCGGCCTGCTCGGCGAGACGAAACGGATTCTGATCAACGCCGACTCCGAAGTCCAGCTCGGCACGATCAAGGCGACGTTCTTCAGGGTGAACCACAGTATTCCCGATTCGGTCGGCGTCTGTTTGGACACGCCCGAGGGGCGCGTCGTTCACACGGGCGACTTCAAGTTCGACCATACCCCGGTGAACAACCAGTATGCCGATCTGCAGCGTATGGCGGAAATCGGCAGCGGCGGCGTGCTGGCCCTGCTGTCGGACAGCACGAATGCCGAGCGTCCGGGCTTTACCCCGTCGGAAAGCAATATTGGCAAAGAGTTCGAGGACATTTTCCGCAAATCGCAGCAGCGCGTCGTCGTCGCGACATTCGCGTCCAACGTTCACCGCCTTCAGCAGGTCATCAATGCCGCGATGGTTACGAAGAGAAAGCTCGCGGTCATCGGGCGCAGCATGGTGAACGTCGTCTCGATCGCCTCGGAGCTCGGTTATCTGAACATTCCGGAAGGCATGATCATCGAGCCGGAGGAAGTCGGGAAAATGGCGGCCGACCGCGTTGTCATTCTGTCCACGGGCAGCCAGGGCGAGCCGATGTCCGCGCTCACGCGCATGGCTCGCTCGACGCACCGCAAGGTGGATATTTTGCCGGGAGATACGGTGATCATTGCCGCGACGCCGATCCCGGGCAATGAGAAGTATGTCGGCCGCACGGTCGACGAGCTGTTCCGGCTTGGCGCCAACGTGATTTACGGTCCCGGTTCGGTATCGGGCGTACACGTTTCCGGTCACGGCAGCCAAGAGGAATTGAAGCTGATGCTGAATCTGATGAAGCCGAAATATTTTATCCCGATTCACGGCGAATATCGGATGCTTCGCCAGCACGCACTGCTGGCCGAAGCGGTCGGCGTCGAGAAAGACAACATTTTCATGCTCGACAACGGCGACACGGTAGAGCTGCAGGGCGGCACCGCCCGCAAAGGCAACAAGGTACAGGCAGGCAATGTGCTGATCGACGGCCTCGGCGTCGGCGACGTCGGCAACATCGTGTTGCGCGACCGCAAGCTGCTGTCCCAGGACGGCATTCTCGTCGTCGTGGTGACGCTCAGCAAGCAGGACGGCGCGATCGTGTCCGGTCCGGATATCATCTCCCGCGGATTCGTATATGTGCGCGAATCGGAAGGCTTGCTGGAGGAAGCGAACCGCATCGTAACGTCCACGCTCAACAAGCTGATGAGCGACAACGTCAACGAATGGGCATCGCTCAAAACAAACGTGAAGGACGCGCTCGGCCGGTTCCTGTACGAACAAACCCGCCGCCGTCCGATGATCCTGCCGATCATCATGGAAGTATAACACCCATACGACCCAAGCACCCGAAAACGAACAGCTCCGAGTCCCGTCCGTCAGGATGGACCGGGGCTGTTTTTTCTTGCTGCCGGCGCCTTATCGTACCGAACCTGAGCGGAATAAAACACGTTCCTTATTCCATACTATGACGAGTATGCCAACGAAGGAGGAACAACAGCAAATGACGGAATATCGAAATCAGGACGGCGGCCGAATGGAACAGCCTGCGGCGCCGACGCCGGCAGATCCTCTAACCGGCAACCCGGTTGCGCAAAATATTCAGCAGTTCGGCCAAACGACGACCCCGGCGACGGAATCCAACGTTTACTGCATGACGATCATCGGACAGGTGGAAGGCCATATCGTGCTTCCGCCGCAGAACAAAACGACGAAATATGAGCATCTCATTCCCCAGCTTGTCGCGGCCGAGCAAAATCCGAAGATCGAAGGCATTCTGATCGTTCTGAATACGGTCGGCGGGGACGTCGAGGCCGGTCTCGCGATCGCCGAAATGATTTCGTCGCTCACCAAACCGAAGGTGACGCTTGTGCTCGGCGGCGGGCATTCGATCGGGGTGCCGATCGCGGTGGCGGGCGACAGGTCGTTCATTGCCGAAACGGCGACGATGACGATTCATCCGATTCGATTGAACGGGCTTGTCATCGGCGTGCCGCAGACCTTCGAATATTTGGAGAAAATGCAGGAGCGGGTCGTGCGGTTCGTGACCGCTCACTCGAATATTACGGATCAGCTGTTCAAGGACCTCATGTTCAAAACCGGCGAGCTGACCCGCGATATCGGCACAAGCGTCGTCGGGCCCGATGCGGTCAGGTACGGCTTGATCGACGCGATCGGCGGCATCGGGGACGTGCTGCGGGAGCTGAACATGAGAATCGAGGAGCGCAAGCGGATGATGCAGGGGGTGGCGCTGCAATGACGTTATACACGATCGTCCCGCTGGATATTGTAACCCAGGGGCTCGGGGAAGAGGCGAACGAGCGCACGTACGTCGAGATTACGAGCGGTGCGCTTCGGCTTCAACTGGAGCCGATATACCCCGGTGTCGGCAGAATCGTCCGTATTCTGGACGGTCCCCTGAACGACTACCTGCGGCCGGAGCTTGCTCCCGGCATGCTGTTCCCCTACGGCGTGCCCGGGAGCGGCGTGACGTTCTCATAGGAACATTTGTCCTCTTATGGTATAATCGTATACCGAGAGGTGACCGAGCTTGGCGAAACGCAAACGGAAAAACAAATCGATCGGCGCACAGCTGAAATACGAGGTCTACGGCATCCTGCTTGTCACGGTGTCGGTTATCGCCTTATCCGGTGAGGCGGCGGTAGGGCGCTCGTTATCGAAGCTTTTCGCTTTACTGCTGGGAGGATTTTATTTCGTTATTCCGCTGGTCGGCATCTATGCGGGCATGGCGGTGATGATTAAACGGAAATGGCCGTCGGGCTGGTCGAACCGCAAGTCGGGCGTCTTGCTCCTCGTTCTTGCATTGACGCTGCTCGCGGCGATCAAGGAAGTTAACCAGCGAACCGAGTTTCTAGGCATCCCGTTAACCGGCGACATGATTATGCAGCCTGCGAACGGTCTGTGGCAGGCGTTCAAATCGACCCCCGTTTTCGAAACCGGCTTCAATCAACGGAATTTGGGCGGCGGATTCATCGGCCATGCCGAATACCGGATTCTTTACAGCCTGTTCGGCTACGTCGGGACGTATTTGATTCTGATCGTTCTGTTCGCGATCGCAGGCATGCTGCTGACCGGCAGATCGTATGTGGACCTGGCCAGGGTGCTTCACAAACGGGGCGGCCGCATGCTGGCTCTTCTTCGGCATAAGCTGGCGTCGGGCCGTGCGCGTCAGCCGGCGGCAGCCGTATCGGCCGCGCGCAAACACGGTCTCGGCCAAGACGATCTGCCGATATTGATGCTCGACGATGACCTGGACGAAGACATGGACGCAGACATGGAAGAGCCGTTCGAGCCTGTCCGGGCTCCCAAACGCAGGAAAACGCTGTTCTTCAATTGGCTGCAAGCCGGGCGGGAGGCCAAGCCGTCCGCAGCCGGGCAAGGGCGACCGGATGCGGACGGCGAAGAGGAGACCGCTGCGGAATCGCCGCTTGTGGGCCTCGACGCTTGGAGCGAAAAGGAAGTATCCCCGGCGGCAGGGGCGGCGGAGCCGGACGACTCGATGCCGCCATGGGAGCACGCGTCGGAACCCGGAGCCGCTGCCGCTCCCACCATATGGCCGGAATCGTTGGCGCCGGTTGAAGGAACCGACCCTGACGGGCAGCCGCATGCCGCCCCCGCAGCCGGCGGCGTTCAAGCCGCTGCGGCCGCCGGTGCGGCGCCGCAGTCGGGCCAGCCCGGCGTCAAGCCGTCGAAGCCGTATTTGCTGCCGCCAATGTCCCTGTTGTCCAAGCCGCAGTCCGGCAAATCCGGACCGTCGGACACGACGGACTCGAAGCGCAAGCTGGAATCGACGCTGGAAAGCTTCGGCGTGAAGGCGACCGTCCTGAACGTGGTGCAAGGACCGGCCGTCACCCGTTATGAGGTGCAGCCCCACACAGGCGTCAAGGTAAGCCGGATCGTGAGCCTGACCGACGATATCGCGCTCGCGCTCGCGGCGAAGGATATCCGGATGGAAGCGCCGATTCCCGGCAAGTCCGCGATCGGGATCGAGGTGCCGAATACGGAGGTGTCGATGGTGACGATGCGCGAGGTGATGGAGACGACGGCTTTCCAGCAGGCGCCTTCCAAGCTGTCGATTGCGTTCGGCCGGGATATTTCGGGCCAGCCGATCGTCGGCAACCTGGCGAGGATGCCGCACTTGCTGGTGGCCGGCGCTACGGGCTCCGGCAAGTCCGTGTGCATCAACGGGATCATCACGAGCATCCTCTATAAAGCCGCGCCCGACGAAGTGAAGTTTCTGATGATCGACCCGAAGATGGTCGAGCTCAATATGTACAACGGCATCCCGCATCTGCTCGCGCCGGTCGTGACCGATCCGCGCCGGGCGTCGCTGGCGCTGAAGAAAATCGTCGTTGAGATGGAGAAGCGGTACGAGCTGTTCTCCAAATCCGGCACGCGCAACATCGAGGGCTACAATACGCTCATGAAGGACAACCCGGCAGCCGTGCTGCCGTTCATCGTCGTTATCGTCGACGAGCTTGCCGACCTGATGATGGTTGCCGCGAGCGACGTTGAGGATTCGATTACCCGCCTCGCCCAAATGGCGCGCGCGGCGGGCATTCATCTGATCATCGCGACGCAGCGGCCGTCCGTTGACGTCATCACGGGTGTCATCAAGGCGAACATACCGTCCCGGATCGCGTTCGGCGTATCGTCGCAGGTCGACTCCCGCACCATACTCGATATGGTGGGCGCCGAGAAGCTGCTCGGCCGGGGCGACATGCTGTTCCTGCCGGTGGGCATGTCCAAGCCGATCCGCGTGCAGGGCGCTTTCCTGTCCGATCAGGAGGTGGAGTCGGTCGTCCATTTCGCAAGAGAGCAAGCCGAGGCGGAATACAAGGAGGATCTGGTTCCCGAGATCGAGGAGAGCGGACCGGAGGAGGACGAGAACCTGGACGAGTTGTTCGACCAGGCCGTCCAGATCGTGCTCGAGGCCAAGCAGGCCTCGGTTTCTCTGCTGCAGCGGCGCATGCGCGTCGGCTACACGCGGGCCGCAAGACTGATCGACCAGATGGAAGCGCGCGGGGTCGTAGGTCCGTATGAAGGAAGCAAGCCCCGTGAGGTACTGATGTCCATGGATCAATTTCAAGCCGGCAAAATAAGCTCCTGAAGAAGGCGACTTCGCCTCCTTCGGGAGCTTTTCTCTTGCTCACAATGATTTATGTCCATAAGGGGCGCGGCGCCGGAGCCCGCGAAATACATGATCGTCACTTTTTGGCTGCAGCAGGCATAGGATTTCAGCCGCTCTCGCATACTATAACCGTTCGCAAACGCGTCAGGGTTAACCACTATGCGATAGAAAGGCAGAGTCGACACAGCATGAAAATAAGACTGCTCGCAGCGACATCGATTATCGTATGCCTGTTGTTCGGCGCATTCACGATGCAGCATCTAGGCAGGGGCTTGTCGAATGAAACGTTCGGCACCGCCACCTTAAGGCTCGGTTCAAGCGGGAAGGACGTTTACGAGCTTCAGGGCCGCTTGAAATATTTGGGTTATTACGGCGGAGAGGTGGACGGCCAGTTCGGCCAGTCGACACGCAACGCCGTCACCTGGTTCCAATGGAAGTTCGGCCTGAAATCCAACGGGGTCGTAGAAGGGAAAACGAAGCTGAAATTGTGGGAAGCGACCAAGGAATGGCGTCCCACGGCCGACGAACTGCCGGGCGGCCAGGCGGACAAAGGCGGAGGAGGCGGTGGTGAGCCAGGTACAGGCGAAGCCGGGGGCATCGGAGGCGGCGCGGCCAAATCGAACCGGCTCGGCTTGTCCGAGAACGACCTGAAAATCATGGCCAACGCCGTATACGGCGAAGCGCGCGGCGAGCCTTATGAGGGGCAGGTTGCGGTGGCGGCCGTCATTCTCAACCGGGTGCAATCGGAAAGCTTTCCGAATACCATATCCGGGGTGATCTTCCAGCCGAGGGCCTTTACGGCGGTGGCGGACGGGCAAATATGGCTGACGCCGAACGAGCGCGCCCGCAAAGCGGTGAACGATGCAGTCAACGGCTGGGATCCGACCGGCGGCGCTCTTTATTATTTCAACCCGGATACCGCCACTTCCGGATGGATCTGGACGAGGCCGCAGATCAAAACGATCGGCAAGCATATATTTGCCATGTGACGCGCGGAATTTTGCCGAAAGCGTCGGCCGTGCCCATAATGGTTCGCGGAAGAAGCAACCCACGGCGGGTTGCTTCTTCGCTTTCCGATCGGTTAGAATGGGGTAGGATTCAATGGAAATGTAAGGCATTGTTCACCTAATTACGCAAGTCCGAAGGGAGCTGAAGGGCGTGACCGAAACCGGATTTCAACGAGGGCAATGGAATCGCTTCCGGCTGCATGTGCTGCCGACCCAAAGGTTCAAGACGTTCGCCGTCGCCCTCTATGCAGGCGTACCGCTAAGCGAATCGGCCGTGACGCCCGCCGCCTTGATCCCGTTCGTTCTTCGCCGGGGAACCGCCTCGACGCCGGAGACGAAAGCGTTTCGCGAGCGGCTCGACGATATGTACGGAGCGGGCTTCGGCTTCGATGTGCTGAAGCGCGGAGACGCGCAAATCGTACAATTCCGGATGGATGTCATCCATGATCAATTCGTTTCCTCAGACAAGCCGCTGCTTGAAGCGGCGCTTGCTTTTCTCGGAGAGGCCGTCACCGAGCCCGCGCTCGAGGACGGACGGTTCCGCGCCAAATACGTCGACGCCGAGAAGACGACGCTTCGGAAGCGGCTGGAGGCGATCGTGAACGACAAAATCCGCTATGCGGCCGAGCGCTGCCTGGAGGAGATGTGCGCAAACGAGCCTTATCGGCTGCATCCGCTCGGCCGGATCGACGACCTCGGGTCCATTACGCCCGAATCGCTTATGGAATATTATCGCGCCTGGCTCGCTTCGGCGGCCTTCGATCTTTACGTCGTGGGCGATACGACGCTTGAGGAAGTAAGCGGGCTCGTCGCGCAGTCGTTTAAAGCGCCCGCAGGCTTGCCGGCGGGCTATCCCGCGCCGGATATCCGCGCGGCGGCGGGCAAGCCGAAAACCGTCGTCGAACGGATGGAAGTCGGCCAGGGCAAGCTGAATATGGGGCTCAGGGCCAACGTCGGCTATGCGGACGACGATTATCCGGCCGCTCTGCTGTATAACGGCATACTCGGCGGCTATCCTCATTCGAAGCTGTTTATGAACGTGAGGGAAAAGGCCAGCCTGGCCTATTACGCGGCTTCCCGTTACGACGGCCACAAAGGCATCGTCACCATTCAGTCCGGCATCGAAATCGGCAACTACGACAAAGCCAATGCGATCATCGCCGAGCAGCTCGAGCAGATGCGCAAAGGCGATGTTCAGGAGCTTGAGCTGGCGCAGACGAAGGCGATGATCGGCAACCATCTGCGGGAAATTCAGGACAGCGCGTACGAGATGATCGGCTTCGATTTCAACTCCGTGCTGTCGGGACGGACCCGCACGACGGCGGGCTTGCTGCAGGACGTGGAAAACAGGGACGCGGCCGACATCGTACGGGTGGCGCAGCGCGTCCAGCTCGACACGATTTATTTTCTCCGCGACGAAAAGGAGGGCTGAACGATGGACACGATTGTCTATCCCGGCGTGAAGGAAACAGTGTACCGGGAAACGATGCCGAACGGGCTGGAGGTTTACGTGCTGCCGAAGGAAGGCTTCCAGAAGACGTACGCCACATTTTCGACCCGGTACGGCTCCGTCGACAACACGTTCACCGTCGGTGACGGCGACTATATTCGGGTGCCCGACGGCATCGCGCATTTTCTGGAGCACAAGATGTTCGAGGAGCCGGCAGGCGACATTTTCTCCACGTTCGCTTCCCAGGGGGCTTCGGCCAACGCCTTTACCAGCTTCGACCGCACCGTGTACCTGTTCTCGGCGACGCAGCAAATCGACGAGAACCTGAACACGCTCATCGATTTCGTTCAGCATCCGTATTTTACGGAGGAGAACGTGGAGAAGGAAAAGGGGATCATCGAGCAGGAGATCAACATGTACAAGGACAATCCGGACTGGCGCGTCTATTTCGGCCTGATCGACGCGATGTACCATAACCATCCGGTTCACATCGACATTGCCGGCACCGTCGAATCGATCCGGCGAATCGATAAGGATACGCTGTACCGCTGCTATGAAACGTTCTACCATCCGTCCAACATGCTGCTCTTCGTCGTAGGCGGCGTGAAGGCGGAACAGGTCATGGCGCTGGTGCGGGACAATCAGGCGCGCAAATCTTTTCCGGAGACCGGCGAAATCAGAAGGAAGTTCGAACCGGAGCCCGCTTCCGTCAAAAATCCCCGTCTTTCGCTCAAGCTGCCCGTATCGCTTCCCAAATGCATGTTCGGCTTCAAGGAAAAGGAGCTGCCGGGCACCGCGGGGGAGCTGCTGCGCCGGGAAGCGGCGACCAAGCTGATGCTGGAGACGCTGTTCGGGGCAAGCTCGGAGCTTTACCAGTCGCTCTACGACGACAACCTGATTTCCGATTCGTTCGGCAGTGAATACAATGCCAGCATGGACTATGCGTTCTCCGTCATCGGCGGGGAAACGCGCGATCCCGACGAGCTGCTTGCCCGCGTCCGGGCGGCGGTTGACGAAGCGCTGCGGAAGGGGCTGGACCCCGCGGCGTTCGAGCGCACCAGGCGCAAAAGAGTCGGCGGCTATTTGCGGATGCTGAACTCGCCCGAATCGATTGCCAACGAATTTACCCGCTACCGCTTCCGGGGAGGCGACCTGTTCAAGCTGCTTGAGCTGTACGAGTCGATCGCGCTGGAGGAAGCGAACGCGCGCTTGCGCGCGCATTTCGATTGGGATCAGATGGCGGTATCGGTCGTGCGGAAGGACCAGGCATGAAGCCGCTCAGCCAGATGACGGTGCTGATCACCGGCGCGAGCCGCGGGATCGGCGCCGCCATCGCCTCGCGGTTCGCGGCCGAGCGGATGAACGTCGTCATCCATTACCTGCACTCGCACGAGGCGGCGAACGAAACGGCCAGAAGGTGCATGCGAAGCGGCGCCAATGCGATGACGGTGTCGGCCGACGTTCGTTCCCGGGAGCAGCTGCTCAGAATGAAGGAAAAGCTGGAGCAGCGGGGGATGGTCCCCGACATCGTCGTCAACAATGCGGGTATCGCCCATTACGGCATGCTGGCGGACGTGACGGACGAAACCTGGGACGATGTGATGGCGGTCAATCTGAGGGGCATGTTCCTGACCACGCAGCTGTTCATGCCGGCCATGATCGCCCAGCGGTACGGACGAATCATTAACGTCTCTTCGGTGTGGGGGATGTCCGGCTCCTCTTGCGAAGTGTTGTATTCGACGACGAAGGGCGGCATGAACGCGTTCACCAAGGCGCTTGCCAAGGAGCTGGCCCCTTCCGGCGTGACGGTTAACGCGGTTGCGCCGGGCGCGGTCGATACCGCCATGATGGGCAATCTGGAGCAGGACGAGAAGGCTGCGCTTCGGGAAGAGATTCCCGCCGGCCGGTTCGCCCAGCCCGATGAAATCGCCTCGCTCGTTTATTTTCTCTCCTTGCCCGAATCAAGCTACATAACCGGACAGATCATCAGCCCGAACGGCGGTTGGGTGACCTGACCGGCGGCGGCGCAGGGGCGGCCGAAACCTTTTCATGCCATCATTCGTCGAATAATAAAAGCGCGGTTGGCTCACACTAGAACTGTTGATCATTCCTTTATTCAGTTACACCACATCAAGGGGAGGCGACGAAGGCATGGCAACGGTTCTTACGAAATTCGATCACTGGAAACATTTTTTGGGCGAGCGCGTTCAAGCGGCTAAAAACACGGGAATGGGCGAAGAGACCATCAATAAGCTCGCATTTGAAATCGGCCAGTTCCTGGACGAGAAGGTCGACCCGAAGAACGACGAGGAACGGGTGTTGAAGGAACTGTGGGATGTAGGCGACGAGCAGGAACGCAAAACGATCGCAAGGCTGATGGTTAAATTGGCGGAAACGAACGCGTAATATCGTTTTGCAGAGGAGCCTCCCGATAACAGGGGGCTTTTCTGCAATGTTGGGCGAATCGCGGCAGGAGAATGGCGAATTTTGTTGAATCATTTTTATAAATGGATTTTCACACAACCGGCCGCGTCGAATATTATCCTTTTCATCCTGGGGTGCCTAATGGAACTGAAGCAATGGTATATGGAATACAAGATACATAAAAACCGTCCGGGCCTGCTCGGCGATATCGCCTCCCTGCTCGGGATGCTCGAAGTGAACATCATGACGATCAACGGGGTGGAGGACCGCACGCGCGGCATGCTGCTTCAGACCGATGACGACGAGAAGATCGAGCTGCTCGGCAAAATGCTGAAAAAGGTCGACAACATCACGGTTAACGCGCTGAGACCGCCCAAGCTGGTCGACATATTGGCCGTCCGCCACGGGCGCTATATCGAACGGGATTCGGACGACCGCAAAACGTTTCGGTTCACGCGGGACGAACTCGGTTTGCTTGTCGATTTTTTGGGTGAATTGTTTAAGAGGGAAGGCAACCAGGTGGTCGGTCTCCGCGGCATGCCGAGGGTCGGCAAGACGGAATCGATCATAGCCGGAAGCGTATGCGCCATGAAGCGGTGGGCGTTCGTTTCTTCCACCATGCTGCGCCAGACGGTCCGCTCCCAGCTGTCCGAGGAGGAAATGAACCCGGGCAACGTGTTTATCATTGACGGCATCGTCAGCACCATCCGCTCAAACGAGAGGCATCACGCGCTGCTTCAGCAAATTATGGCGATGCCGTCGACGAAGGTAATCGAGCATCCGGACATTTTCATCAAGGAATCGCATTATG
This sequence comes from uncultured Paenibacillus sp., assembly GCF_963515335.1. Lineage (NCBI taxonomy): Bacteria > Bacillati > Bacillota > Bacilli > Caryophanales > Paenibacillaceae > Paenibacillus > uncultured Paenibacillus sp. The sequence continues at coordinate 27,994 of NZ_CAUPYC010000026.1, forward strand.
ACTACAGCACGTTCGATTGCATTATCGAGCTGCGCAATACGCCCGACGAAGAAATCACTTACGAGACGTTCACGGCGAACTACAACGATCTTTAAATCGAAACCGAAGGAGGCAGGGGCATGTCGGATTTGGGCGATCTGCTGAGAAAGGCCCGCGAGCAGCGGGGCTACTCGCTGGACGATGTTCAGGAAATGACCAAAATCAGAAAACGATATCTGGAAGCGATCGAAGCCGGAGATTACCATATGCTTCCCGGTAATTTTTATGTGCGGGCGTTCGTGAAGAACTACGCCGAGACGGTCGGACTGGATGCGGAAGAGGTGCTGCGGCTGTACGCCAAGCAAATCCCGTCGGCCTCGCCGGAGCCGATGCAGGAGCAGCCGATGCTGCAGAGACGCCGTTCGTCCTCCGCGCAATCGGGGGATCGCATAAGCAAATGGGGCTTTCGGCTGTTGATGTGGTCGTTTCTCGTTTTGATTGCGGTCGTGGTGTACGTGTATGCGATCGACAGGCAGAACGGCGCCGACAATGAGACGGCGGACAACGGGCCGAGCATGACCGACGAGGCCCGGCCGCCGGAGGATAATGGGGATGGTGAAGCAAGCGATACCGGCAAACCGGGCGCGGATACGGGCGCGAACGGCAATGCGGCGGCGCCTCTGCCCGAACCGGAGCCCGCGCCGGAGCCTCAGCCTGCGCCCCCGGCCACCACGCTCACATTCGTGGAGGCCGTCAACAGCACGACGGACAAGTTTGCCATTAATACGGCCGGCATTCATAAGTTTGAAATTACGGTGGCCGACGGCCGGCAGAGCTGGATCGAGGTTCGCAAAAATAACAATAAGGGTGAAAGATTTCATTATAAGACGGAAACAGGCCCGTTCGCCGTATCGTACGACATCGAAGGCCCGGTATGGTTGAACATCGGAGCAACCTCGTATGTCGAGATCAAGATCGACGGCGTGCTGCTGAATGACGGCGATAAGACGAGAAGGCGGTTTATCATCGAGCCGCCTGCCGCGGGAGCGGCCGAAACGTCCGAACCGGCGGCAGGCTGACGATGCCGGCAACGGCGAGGTATGGTCGTGCCCAACATGCCCGGCATGTCCGCGGCACGGCCGCAGCCGCCGCGCAGCGGTTTGACAGCCCGGAGCCTGCAGTCTCCGCCACCCGCGGAGGGTGCTTTTTCTTTTGCGCCGGTTCAGGTATAATGTGGATCGTGAGCAAAGCTTTCGGAAAAGGAGTGGCGGGGATGAGCTCGGAAAATTCATTCGATATCGTGTCCAAGGTCGACATGCAGGAGCTGAACAACGCGATCCAGCAGGCGGAGCGGGAGATCGAAACCCGGTTCGATTTTAAAGGAAGCAAAAGCAGTCTCAAGCTTGAGAAGGAAGAACTCGTCGTGGCATCGGACGACGAATACAAGCTGAAAGCCGTCATCGATATTCTGCAGGGGAAAATGGTGAAGCGCGGCGTTCCGATCGGCAATCTGGAATACGGCAAAATCGAGCCGGCGTCGCTCGGCACGGTCCGTCAGCGCATTAAGCTGAAGCAGGGCATCGATCAGGACGCCGCCAAAAAGATCAACATTCTGATCCGCGATTCCAAACTTAAGGTGAAGAGCCAGACGCAAGGCGATCAGATCCGCGTGACGGGCAAGAGCCGCGACGATCTGCAGGCGGTCATGCAGCTGCTGCGGGGCGCCGATCTGGGCGTCGAGCTGCAATTCACGAACTATCGTTAAGACGCTAAAACCCCCGAAATGCCGCTTTCCAAGCGGCTTGCCGGGGGTTTTTCCATTTTTGACACGCCGCAAACCGTTGTATTATACTTGTTTAGACAGCTTTACGGAGAACGTTTGGGGGATGCGCGGCATGACTGAAAAAGTGAAAGTGGTTACGCTCGGCTGCGAGAAAAACCTGGTCGATTCCGAGATCATGTCGGGTCTGATACACGGCCGGGGATACGAGCTTGTGGAAGCGCCGGAGGAAGCCACGGTCATCATCGTGAACACATGCGGTTTCATAGATGCGGCCAAGGAAGAGTCGGTCAATACGATCCTCGACATGGCCGATTTGAAGGAGACGGGCCGTTTGAAAGCGCTCATCGTCTCGGGCTGCCTGACGCAGCGGTATAAACGGCAGCTTATGGAAGAGATGCCCGAAATCGACGGCATCGTCGGTACCGGGGATTTTCATCATATCAACGACATCGTGGACGAGGCGCTGCGCGGCAAGAAGCCCGTCAAGGTGGGCAATCCGGTGTTCGATTACGAGCAGGAGCTGCCGCGCAAGGTTGCGACCCCGCGGTACACGGCCTATGTGAAGATCGCTGAAGGCTGCGACAATGCCTGCACGTTCTGCAGCATTCCGATCATGCGGGGCAAGTTCCGCAGCCGCTCGATCGAATCGATCGTTGCCGAAGTGGAGCGGCTGGCGGAGCAGGGTGTCCGCGAGGTGAGCCTGATCGCGCAGGATTCGACGAATTACGGGACGGACCTGTACGACGGTTTCATGCTTCCGGCCTTGCTCAACCGCGTGAGCGAAGTGGAAGGCATCTCGTGGGTTCGCCTGCATTACGCGTATCCGGGTTTTTTCACGGACGAGCTGATCGAAACGATCGCCTCCAACCCGAAAATCTGCAAGTACATCGACATGCCTTTGCAGCACAGCGAGGACGGCATTTTGAAGCGGATGCGCAGGCCCGGACGCCAGCGCGACGCGCGCGAGCTGATCGCGAAGATCCGCGCCCGCATGCCGGAAGCGGCGATCCGCACCTCCATTATCGTCGGCTTCCCGGGCGAGACCGAGGAGGATTTCAACCGGCTGTGCGAATTCGTGCGCGATATGAAATTCGACCGTTTAGGCGTGTTTTCTTACTCTTGCGAGGAAGGCACCCCCGCTTCCCGTCTGCCGGACCAGGTTCCGGACGACGTGAAGGAATGGCGCGCCAATACGTTGATGGAAGTGCAGCGCGAGGTGTCCAAAAACCTCGGCGGCAAATATATCGGCAAAGTCATCGATGTGCTGGTGGAGCGCTATGACGGCCGCAGCGATGTGTTCATCGGCAGGTCGCCGTTCGATGCGCCCGAAATCGACGGCGAAGTGTTCATATCCGGCTGCACGCCGGAAATCGGCTCGATCCAGAAGGTTCGCATCACGCACGCCTACGAGTTCGATCTGTCCGGGGAGGGAGTCGCGTGAATCTGGCAAACCGCATCACGCTGGCGCGCATTTTCCTCGTGCCGATCATCATGTTTTTTCTGTTGGTGGAGATGAATTTGCGCCCGATCGAATTCGACGGGTATTCGATTACATACGAGCAGATCCTGGCGACGCTCATCTTTATTATCGCGGCCAGCACGGACGGGCTCGACGGCTACATCGCCCGAAAGAATAAACAGGTGACCAATCTCGGCAAGCTGCTTGATCCTCTTGCAGACAAGCTGCTGGTGGCGGCCGTGCTGATCTCGCTGGTGGAGATGGATAAGCTGCCGGCCTGGATGGCTATCGTCATTATCAGCCGCGAATTCGCCGTCACGGGGCTGCGCCAGGTGGCGCTGCTCGAGGGCAGCGTCATTGCCGCGAGCAAGTGGGGCAAATGGAAAACCGGCATCCAGATTACGATGATCATCGCCTTGCTGCTGAACAATTTTCCGTTCGCTTTTCTCCAGATCCCATTCGACATCGTCGCCAGTTGGGCGGCGGCGCTCATTACGGTCTACTCGGGCATCGATTACTTTGTGAAGAACAAGAATATTATTCCGGTGGAGTGAGGGCAGAGCGTCGCTCTTCCCGCGATTTCGTCGCCGTCGGGCCCAGGCAGTGCCGAAGCCCGACATCATTCCGAGAGGAATGATGTTTTTTGATGCCGGGAAATTCGTACGCTTCCCTGCCAGTCCGTTTTATGAGTGGGAAACCGATCGAAGGAGGCTTGCAGCATGAAAGCGGAAATCATCGCCGTCGGCACCGAGCTGCTGCTCGGCCAAATCGTCAATACGAACGCGCAGTATTTATCGCAAGGCTTGGCCGTTCTCGGCATCGACGTCTATTTTCAGACGGTTGTCGGCGATAACGAGGCAAGGCTGCGGCAGGCGATCGAGGTCGCCCGCTCCCGGGCGGAGCTGCTGCTGTTCACCGGCGGACTCGGCCCGACGCAGGACGATTTGACGAAGGACGCGCTTGCCGCCTATCTGGGACGCGGGCTCGTTATGCATGAGCCTTCGATGGCCAGGATCGAGAAACTGTTCGCCTCGCGCGGCGTCCATATGGTGGAAAGCAACCGCAGACAGGCGCTTATGATCGAAGGCGCGGAGCCGTTGGATAACGAAACCGGACTGGCCGTGGGCAACGCGCTCACCGCGGACGGCACGCATTATGTGCTTCTTCCGGGACCGCCGCGCGAGATGAAGCCGATGTTCGACGGTCCGGCTGCCGATTGGCTGCGGGGTATTACGGGGGAAATGCTTCCGCTCTATTCGCGGATATTGCGTTTTGCCGGAATCGGAGAGTCGTCGCTCGAGGCCGCTTTGCTGCCGCTGATCGACGGACAAAGCGATCCGACGATCGCCCCTTACGCCAAGGAAGGCGAGGTGGCGCTGCGGATTTCCACGAAAGCGGCCGATGAAGCCGAGGCGTTCGCCCGGATCGACGCGACGGTAGGGGAAATCGAAGCGTTGGCGGGGGCTTATTTATATGCCAAAGAGGACGTGCCGATCGAGCAGGCGGTCATTACCGCGCTTCGCAACACGGCCAAGACGGTCGCTACGGCGGAAAGCTGCAGCGGCGGCCTGTTGGCGCAGCTTCTGACGAACGTCGTCGGAAGCAGCGGCGCGTACGCGGGCGGCTTCGTGACGTATACGAACGGGATGAAGCACGCGCTGCTCGGTATCCCGATGGCTCAGTTGGAAGGGCAAGGCGCCCCGGGGGCGGTCAGCGAATCGACGGCCGCGCTTATGGCGGAGCGGACGCTCGATATCGCGAACAGCGATTACGGAGTCGCGATCACCGGAGTAGCCGGTCCGGCCGAAACGGAAGGCAAGCCGGTCGGGCTCGTCTATACGGCTGTCGCCGAACGCGGCAAGCCTACGCGGACGTTCGAGCTGCAGCTGAACGGCAACCGGAGCGCCATCCGCATTCGTGCCGTCAAGCAAGCGTTGTACCGCCTCTGGCGCGCCATTGGAAATGTGTGATCATTTTGTGAACCCGGTTGCCAAATTGCGGCGTCAAGTCTATAATTTGAACTAGTTCACGGAAGAACCGTAGCGAAGATTACTTTGCTGCGGTTTTTGTTTTGGCCGTGGTAAGGCAGTCGTGAAAAAAGCGAATGTATGTTCGAAAAAATGCTTGTTCACGGTACTAAAATGAGGTATCATTAACTTATCACGGAAAAGGATGTGGTAGTGTTGTCAGATCGTCGCGCCGCATTGGAAAACGCCTTGCGCCAGATCGAGAAGCAGTTCGGCAAAGGTTCCATCATGAAATTAGGCGAGCAGGCCGGCATGCAGGTTGAAACCGTGCCGAGCGGATCGCTCGCATTAGATATCGCGCTCGGGATCGGAGGATTGCCGAGAGGCAGGGTAATCGAGATTTACGGACCGGAGTCTTCCGGCAAGACGACCGTCGCGCTGCATGCGATCGCGGAAGTGCAGCGCATCGGCGGACAAGCGGCGTTCATCGATGCCGAGCACGCGCTCGACCCGCTTTACGCGAGCAAGCTCGGCGTCAACATCGACGAGCTGCTCTTGTCGCAGCCGGATACGGGCGAGCAGGCGCTGGAGATTGCCGAAGCGCTCGTTCGCAGCGGCGCCGTGGACATCATTGTCGTGGATTCCGTCGCGGCGCTTGTTCCGAAGGCGGAAATCGAAGGCGATATGGGCGATTCGCACGTCGGCCTTCAGGCCCGCCTGATGTCGCAGGCGCTCCGCAAGCTTTCGGGCGCGATCAGCAAGTCGAAAACGATCGCCATCTTCATCAACCAGCTTCGCGAGAAGGTCGGCGTCATGTTCGGCAACCCCGAGACGACGCCGGGAGGACGCGCGCTGAAGTTTTATTCGAGCGTCCGGCTGGACGTCCGCCGGATCGAGACGATCAAGCAGGGCAACGACATGGTAGGCAACCGCACACGTATCAAGGTTGTGAAGAACAAAGTCGCCCCGCCGTTCAAGCAAGCGGAGATCGATATTATGTACGGAGAAGGCATCTCCAGGGAAGGCAGCCTGATCGATATCGGCACGGAGATGGACATCGTGCAGAAGAGCGGCGCCTGGTTCTCCTTCAACGGCGATCGTCTCGGCCAAGGACGCGAGAACGCCAAGCAGTTTTTGAAGGATCGCGCGGATATCGCGGCGGCCATCGAGAAGCAGATCCGCGAGTCCAGCAACCTGTCGGCTGGCGCAGCGGGCGCGGCTTCGCTCGGGGCAGACGAGGACGAAGAGGATTTCGAGGATCTGGTGTAAATAACGGTCAGTCGGCCTGATCGGGCTCCCGTTCTTCGGATGCTTTAATTGAAATTTTCCATTATACCGATGCAAGGCACCTTTTTTAAGGTGCCTTTTTGTTAGAGGTTCGGCGGATGGGCCGTCAACAGAATGAAGTACGGTCCGAAAGGGGGAGAGAAAGTTATGGTATCCGGGTCCGGGGAGGAGATGTCCGGTGCGTTCCGCATCTCCTCGGTGGAGAAGCCCAGGAAGCAGCGCGGGCGTTATTTCATTTATAAAGAAGGCCAGGAAGAGCCGGTGCTGTCCGTTCATGAAGATATCATGATCCGTTTCCGTTTGCTGAAGGACGCATGGGTGACGGAGGAGGACCTTCGCCGCATCGAAGCCGAAGACGGCAAGCACCGCGCCTACTCGCTGGCTGTCGCCTATTTGGGAGCGAAGCCGCGGACGCGCAAGGAAATCGAACGCTATTTGACGCGCAAGGAGCTTGACGAAGAAACGATCCGCGAAACGGCCGACCGGCTGGAAAGCGAGCGGCTGATCGACGACGCGGATTACGCCAAGGCGTTCGCCAGCCAGCGGACCAATTCACATGCCAAAGGCAGAATGCTGATCCGGCAGGAGCTGATGCGGCGGGGCATCGGCAAGTCCGAAGCGGCAGAGGCGATCGAGTCGCTCGATCCGCAGGCGGAGCTAGAGAGTGCGGTCACAGCGGCGGCCAAACGCTGGCGGTCATTGAAGGGCGAACTCCACGAACGGAGATATAAGCTGGCGCAATTTTTGACACGGCGGGGGTATCCGTCCGGCGTCGTTCGCGAGGCGCTGAAGACCGTCGCGGTGGAGCGCGAAGACAGGGACGGCATGGATTGGCTTGACAATTGAATTTGCATACAGCTAAAATGATTCTGTATTCCTTCATTCTTAGAATCGATTTTCCTTCCAAAAATTGATTCGAATCGATTTTTATCGACAAAGCTGTTACATCGGTATGAAAACCGGCTTGAAAACCAAATACGATCCAATGGTTTTGCCTTGGTGACAACGAGGAGGTGAGAAAGATGCTAGAAATCTGGATCCCGATCGTTCTCGTTGTTGGCGCGATTTTCTTTGGGGTAGGTTATTTTGTTCGAAAGTCGATTGCCGAAGCCAAAATCTCCAGTGCGGAGCAAGCTGCAGGGCAGATCGTTGAAAATGCCAAAAAAGAAGCGGACGCACTGAAGAAAGAAACGGTGCTCGAAGCAAAAGACGAAGTCCATAAACTCCGCAGTGAAGCCGAAAGAGACATTCGTGAACGCCGCAATGAAGTGCAGCGTCAGGAAAGACGGCTGCAGCAAAAAGAGGAGTCGCTGGATAAAAAGCTCGAAGCGCTGGAACGCAAAGAAGAGCAAGTGGCCAACAAGGAGAAACGAATCGAGGAAACGCAAGAGCAAATTGATTCCATCTATAAACGACAAATCCAGGAACTGGAGCGGATTTCGAACCTGACGACGGAAGAAGCGCGCCAAATCATTCTGTCCAATGTCGAGCAGGAGGTTCGCCACGAAACCGCGCAGATGATCAAGGAAATCGAGCAGCAGGCGAAGGAAGAAGCCGACAAGAAGGCGAGGGACATCATCTCGCTTGCGATTCAGCGTTGCGCGGCGGATCATGTGGCCGAGACGACGGTATCCGTCGTGTCGCTGCCGAATGAAGAAATGAAAGGCCGCATCATCGGTCGCGAAGGCCGCAACATCCGCGCTCTCGAAACATTGACCGGTATCGATCTCATTATCGACGATACGCCGGAAGCGGTCATATTGTCCGGGTTTGATCCCATTCGCCGCGAAATCGCGCGTACCTCATTGGAGAAACTGGTTGCCGACGGCAGGATTCATCCGGCCCGCATTGAGGAAATGGTCGAAAAATCTCGAAAAGAAGTGGATGAACGGATTCGCGAATACGGGGAACAGGCGACGTTCGAGGTTGGCGTACACGGCTTGCATCCGGATCTGATCAAAATTCTCGGCCGCCTGCGTTTCCGGACAAGCTACGGCCAGAACGTGTTGAAGCACTCGATGGAGGTCGCTTACTTGACCGGCTTGATGGCCGCCGAGCTCGGGGAAGACGTTACGCTCGCGCGCCGGGCGGGACTGCTGCACGACATCGGCAAAGCGCTCGACCACGAGGTGGAAGGCTCGCACGTCGAAATCGGCGTAGAGCTGGCGAAGAAATACAAGGAGCATCCGGTCGTCATCAACAGCATCGCTTCCCATCACGGCGACGTGGAGGCAACCTCGGTCATCGCCATGCTGGTGGGCGCGGCCGACGCTTTGTCCGCCGCTCGTCCGGGAGCCCGCAGGGAAACGCTTGAGACGTACATCAAGCGGCTGGAGAAGCTGGAAGCGATATCCGAGTCTTTCGAGGGCGTCGAAAAATCGTACGCAATTCAAGCCGGACGCGAGGTTCGCGTCATGGTGCAGCCCGAGAAGATCGACGATACGGAAGCGTTCCGTTTGGCGCGTGACATTACGAAGAAGATCGAGGGAGAGCTGGATTACCCCGGTCATATCAAAGTAACGGTCATTCGCGAAACGCGCGCGGTGGAATACGCAAAATAACGGCCCGGAACGGGCAGACTGAAAAGTGGCTGGTTACCAGCCGCTTTTCGTTTTTTACCCTGATAGAAAGTTGAACTTCGCTGAAGGAATGAAGCGCAGGAAACTTTCTCGTTCGGCGATAAACCTGCCTCCAAACGCGGTCGATCCTGTTCGAGAGGGCTCGATAGAGGTTTTCCCACGAGAGAGTAGAGGAGGGATTCAAGTGAAAGTTTTGTTCATCGGCGACATCGTCGGCAATACGGGCCGAAGCGCGCTGAAACAGGTGCTGCCGTCGCTGACAAGCAAATACAATCCGCACATCGTCATCGTGAACGGCGAGAACGCCGCGGCCGGCCGCGGCATTACGGCTCAGATCGCCCGCGAGTTTTTCGAGTGGGGCGTTCACGGCATCACGATGGGCAATCATACGTGGGACAATAAAGACATCTTTGAGTGGATCGACGAAGAGCCGAGAATCGTGCGGCCTGCCAATTTTCCGGAGGCGCCGGGAAGAGGAAGCGCCCTGATCAAGGCAAACGGCAAGACGCTGGGCATTGTGAATTTGCAGGGCCGCACGTTCCTGCCGCCGATTGACTGCCCGTTCCGCAAAGCCGACGAGCTGGTCGGCTCGCTGCGCAAGCAGACGCCTTGCGTCCTCGTCGATTTTCATGCGGAAGCGACCTCCGAGAAAATCGCGATGGGCTGGTATCTGGACGGCCGCGTCTCGATCGTCGTCGGCACCCATACGCACGTCCAGACGAATGACGACACCATTTTGCCGCAGGGAACCGCTTATTTGACGGATTCGGGCATGGTCGGCTCGAAAGAAGGCGTGCTTGGGATGGAGCGAACCGCGGTCGAGCACCGTTTTCTGACACAGCTTCCCGTCCGTTTCACGGTGGATGAAGGCAAATGGCAATTTCACGGGCTGCTTGCGGACCTGGACGAATCGACGGGGAAAGCGAAATCGCTCATGAAAATAAGACTGACGGAGGAGGAATGGCTGCTGCTGTAGATATACGGCGGCGGCCCTCCTGGGCTTGTCCTCACGGGTAAATCGTCACGCTATTCCGAAAAGTTGGCCGTGAATAAGCAGGAATTTTATTTCCCTTCTCGAATAAGATGGAGTAGTGGATTCCATCCATCATTCCCGAGGAGGTACTTTCCATGGAGGTATTAAAAGTTTCAGCAAAGTCCAATCCAAATTCCGTCGCAGGCGCGCTGGCTGGCGTTCTGCGTGAACGCGGGGCGGCAGAATTGCAGGCCATCGGGGCTGGTGCGTTAAATCAAGCGATCAAGGCGGTCGCAATCGCGAGGGGATTCGTAGCGCCCAGCGGGGTGGATCTCATCTGTATTCCGGCATTTACCGACATCGTTATAGACGGAGAGGACCGTACGGCCATCAAGCTGATTGTCGAACCTCGGTAAGAAGCGTCGCCAATACACGGGAATTTGTGGAATTCCATGACCTGTTTACTTCGTAAGCAGGTCTTTTTGTGCGGTTCAGACACGATCATTCCCGCGAAAGGAGCGGATTTAGATGCGAACCGGGGCGTTGGACCTGCATTGCGACGTGCTCAGCAAGCTGCTGACGGGGAGAGCGACGGCATTCTCCGGGTCCGGATCGGAACGGCTGGATGTAACCTATGAGAAGCTGACGGCGGCGGACGCTTGCCTGCAAACGTTCGCCGTTTATTTGCCCGAGGAAACCCCCTGCACGTTCTCGTCCGTATTGGAAAGCGTCGATTTATTTTACCGCCACATCGTTCCGCGGTCCGATGTCGCCTTCATCCGCACCGCGGCGCAGCTGCGGACTGCGGTCGATGCCGGCCGGCTCTGCGCCCTGCTGTCCCTGGAGGGGGCGGACGGCCTGCAAGGCGATTTCGCCGCCCTGCGGATCCTGTACCATCTCGGCGTGCGTGCGCTCGGTTTCACGTGGAATTATGCCAACTGGGCGGCCGACGGCGTTATGGAGCCTCGAGGGGCGGGGCTTACAAGACAAGGCCGCAAGCTGGTCCGGGCATGCAACGAGCTGGGCATGTTGATCGATGTGTCCCATTTGTCGGAGAAAGGGTTTTGGGAAGTAGCCGACCTGACGGACACGCCCGTTATCGCCTCCCATTCCAATGCCAAATCGGTATGCGATCATCCGCGCAATTTGTCCGATGAGCAAATCCGCGCGATTATCGCGATGGACGGATTGATCGGGGTTACATTCGTGCCGTGGTTCGTCAGCAGGAATGAAACGGTGAAGGTCGAAGACCTGTTTCCGCACATCGACCGGGTCTTAAGTCTCGGAGGGGAAACATGCCTGGCCTTCGGCAGCGATTTTGACGGAATCGACCGCCATATAACCGGTTTGGCCGATCCGGAAGGAATGCCCGAGCTTGCGGAGAAGCTGGAGCGGCGTTACGGAAGAGGATCCGCGGAGAGCTTCGTGCGAGGCAATGCGCTCCGGTTTTTACTGAAGCATCTGCCGAAATGACCCGGGACAGTCCGTTCTCGTTTTGATATGAATTCGATCGAAAAGAACTATGTTTGCAATTGCTTAAAATGGCTTGATATTTAAGATCGGGAGTCATAAAATTTATTTGACCTTTATAAAGAAAAGATGGATATGCCGAAACGTGTCGACTGTCGTCTGGCCGGGGGACTAACCGGCCGTCGAAAGGCGTCGGCACGCGACCACAAAGAGGAGATGGACATTTTGATCAGTCAATTGTCTTGGAAGATCGGGGGACAACAAGGGGAAGGCGTCGAAAGTACGGACCGGATCTTTTCCACGGCGCTGAACCGGCTTGGGTATTATCTGTACGGCTATCGTCATTTCTCATCCCGCATCAAGGGCGGCCATACGAACAACAAAATCAGAATCAGCACGACACCGATGCGCGCCATTTCGGACGATCTGGACATTCTGGTCGCTTTCGACCAGGAGAGCATCGATCTGAACGCGCACGAGCTTCGCCGGGGCGGCGTCATCGTGGCGGACGCGAAGTTCAGCCCGACCATTCCGGAAGGCGTCAACGCGCAGCTGTTCGCGGTTCCGATCACGGCGATCGCCGAAGAGCTCGGCACATCCCTTATGAAAAACATGGTGGCATCCGGCGCTTCCTGGGCACTGCTCGGGCTGCCGATCGAGGTATTCAATAAAGCGGTTGAGGAAGAATTCGGCCGCAAAGGACCGGCGATCGTCGAGAAGAATATCGAAGCCGTCAAGCGCGGCTCGGAATTCGTACTCGCGCAGGCGGGCGGCCCGCTCGATGAATTCCGGCTCGGCGAGGCGGACGGCAAGCAAAAGCTGTTTATCATCGGCAACGAAGCGATCGGCCTGGGAGCGGTTGCAGGCGGCTGCCGCCTGATGTCCGCTTATCCGATTACGCCGGCTTCCGAGATTATGGAGTATTTGATCAAGAAGCTGCCGAAGTTCGGCGGCACGGTCGTACAGACCGAGGACGAAATCGCGGCCGTTACGATGGCGATCGGCGCCAACTATGCCGGCGTGCGCACGATGACCGCGTCCGCAGGCCCCGGCCTGTCCCTCATGATGGAAGCGATCGGTCTGTCGGGCATGACCGAGCAGCCGCTCGTCATCGTCGACACGCAGCGCGGCGGCCCTTCGACAGGCCTCCCGACGAAGCAGGAGCAATCCGACCTGAACGCGATGGTATACGGCACGCACGGGGAAATCCCGAAGGTCGTCATTGCGCCGGCCTCGATCGAGGACTGCTTCTACGACACGATCGAAGCGTTCAACATTTCCGAGCAGTATCAGGTGCCGGTCATCGTTATGACCGACCTGCAGCTGTCGCTCGGCAAGCAATCCTGTGAGGTATTCGATATCAACTCGGTTGAAATCAAGCGCGGCAAGCTGGTTGCCGATGTGCCTGCACTCGAGGACAATAAATTGTTCAAGCGCTACGAGTTTATGGAAGACGGTGTTTCCCCGCGTGTCCTGCCGGGCGAGAAGGGCGGCCTGCACCACGTGACGGGCGTCGAGCACGACCAGGAGGGCCGCCCGTCCGAGAACGCGCTCAACCGCAAGCGGATGATGGATAAGCGCCTGGGCAAGCTGAACGGCCTGCTGATCCGCGACGCGCTGCGCGTGGACGCGCCGCACGAGACGCCGGACCTGCTGATCATCGGCATGGGCTCCATCGGCGGCACGATCGACGAAGCGAGACAGCGCCTTGACGCCGACGGGATCACGAGCAACCATATTACGATTCGCCAGATTCACCCGTTTCCGGCCAAGCAGCTTGCGCCTTACATCGCACAGGCGAAGCAGGTGCTCGTGATCGAGAACAACGCCACGGCTCAGCTGGCAGGTCAAGTGAAGCTGCACGTCGGCAACGGCGACAAGATCCGCAGCTTCCTGAAATACGACGGCAACCCGTTCCTGCCTTCCGAAGTGTACAAAGCCTGCAAGGAGATGAACTGAGATGGCGACATTCAAAGAGTTCCGCAACAACGTCAAACCGAACTGGTGCCCGGGCTGCGGCGACTTCTCCGTCCAAGCGGCCATTCAACGCGCGGCGGCGAACGTCGGCCTTGAGCCGGAGAACCTTGCGGTCATTTCCGGTATCGGCTGCTCAGGCCGCATCTCCGGCTATATCAACGCTTATGGCTTCCACGGCATCCACGGCCGCGCGCTGCCGATCGCGCAGGGCGTGAAGCTGGCCAACCGCGAGCTGACGGTCATCGCTTCCGGCGGCGACGGCGACGGTTTCGCGATCGGGATGGGCCATACGGTCCATGCGATCCGCCGCAACCTGAACATCACCTATATCGTAATGGACAATCAGATTTACGGCTTGACGAAGGGCCAGACCTCTCCGCGAAGCGCGGAAGGCTTCAAGACGAAATCGACGCCGGAGGGCTCGATCGAGTCGACCCTGTCGCCGCTGGAGATCGCCCTGTCCGCGGGCGCGACGTTCGTGGCGCAGTCGTTCTCGAGCGACTTGAAGCAGCTGACGAGCCTGATCGAGCAAGGCCTTCAGCATGAGGGCTTCTCGCTGATCAACGTGTTCAGCCCTTGCGTCACGTTCAACAAGGTGAACACCTACGACTGGTTCAAGGAGAACATCGTCAATCTGGAGCAATATCCGGATTACAACCCGCACGACCGCGTAGTCGCCATGAACAAGATCATGGAGACGAACGGCATGCTTACCGGCCTTATCTATCAGAACAAGGAACGCAAATCGTACGAGGATATGATTCCCGGCTTCCAAGCTGAAGGTCTGGTGAAGCAGGATCTGAAGCTTGACCCTGCGCAATTTGACAAATTGGTGGCGGAGTTCCGCTAAACCGAATCGTTCCCAAGCATACGGCTCCCGCAGCCGTATGCTTTTTGCGTATTCCGACTATTTTCGGGGACCCTGTTTCGCTTGAGGCACCCCCGGGAAGCACGGGCAATATTCACCGAAGGTTCACTTCACTTTTTGGGGTAAATTAGGGTAAATTGAAAGGGACAGTCACCGAAGAGATAAATACAAGAGGAGCTGATTTGCTTGAAACAAGTACCTGTAGGCGTATCCGCCAGACATATTCATCTGTCGCAAGAGCATGTCGAGATTCTGTTCGGAAAAGGCGGCGGGCTGACCGAGATGAAGCCGCTCTCGCAGCCGGGCCAATTCGCCGCCAACGAGACGGTCGAGATCGTCGGGCCGAAGGGCTCTTTTCCGAAGGTCCGTATTCTGGGACCGGCACGCAAGCGCACGCAGCTTGAGATTTCGCGCACGGATGCCTTTGCGCTCGGCATGAAGCCGCCTGTCCGGGAATCCGGCAACATCGCCGGCACGCCGGGCATGACGATCAAAGGTCCGGCTGGCGAAGTAACGGTCGAGGAGGGTGTGATCGTGGCCGCGCGGCATATCCATTTTCACACCTCGGATGCGGAGCGCTGGGGCATAGCGGACAAGCAGCGGCTGAGGGTGCGGCTGGGCGGCGAGCGCGGAATGGTGCTTGAGAACGTCGTGGCGCGGGTATCGCCGGATTTCGCGCTCGATATGCATATCGACACGGACGAGGCGAACGCGGCGGGCGCATCGACCGGCGACATGGCGGAAATCGTAGACTGATCCGGCTGTGCGGACGAGCGGCGGACAGGGCGATGGATAGGACTTGAAGTAGCGACTGCGCGCTTTTCGTGCTATAATTTAAGGGTTATTGCGAAAGCGGAGGGTGACGCAAGTGGCGAAAGAAACGAAGGACTACTCCAAATATTTCGACTTTACAGGCGCCAAAATCATCTCCGACGACGAGACGGGCAAAAAGATCCGGATCGGCGGCCGGGATATTCATATCGTATCCGAACCGAATTACCGTCAGGAGAAGCAGCGCGGCAAAGAGGACGTCCAGGTGCTGTACGGCGAGCCGGTGCCGGAAGAGCTGCGGACGATCGGCAGCGGCAAGCGCTATCTGATCTATACGTACGGCTGCCAGATGAACGAGCACGACACGGAAGTGATGAAAGGCCTGTTCGAGCAGATGGGCTATACCGCGACGGAGGACCGGAGGGAGGCGGACGTCATTCTGCTGAACACGTGCGCGATCCGCGAGAACGCGGAGGACAAGGTGTTCGGCGAGCTCGGCCATCTGAAGCGTCTGAAGACCGAGAAGCCGGGGCTAATCCTGGGGGTGTGCGGCTGCATGTCCCAGGAGGAATCGGTCGTGGGCCGCATTCTGCAAAAGCACGCGTTCGTCGATTTGATTTTCGGCACGCATAACATTCATCGGCTGCCGCAGCTGCTGCAGGGCGCGCTGTACAGCAAGGAAATGGTCGTCGAGGTGTGGTCGAAGGAAGGCGACATCATCGAGAACCTGCCGAAGAAGCGGGAAGGCATGCGCGCGTGGGTTAACATCATGTACGGCTGCGACAAGTTCTGTACGTACTGCATCGTTCCGTACACGCGGGGCAAAGAGCGCAGCCGGTTACCTGAGGATGTGATCGCCGAAGTCCGCGAGCTGGCGCGGCAGGGGTACAAGGAAGTGACGCTGCTCGGCCAGAATGTGAACGCGTACGGGAAAGACTTCGAGGAGCGGAATTACCGCTTCGGCGACCTGATGGACGATATCCGCAAAATCGATATTCCGCGCATCCGGTTCACGACGTCGCATCCGCGCGATTTCGACGATCATCTGATCGAGGTGCTCGGCAAAGGCGGCAACCTGGTGGAGCATATCCATTTGCCGGTTCAATCGGGCAGCACCGAGGTTCTGAAGAAGATGAGCCGCAAATACAGCCGGGAGACGTATCTCGAGCTGGTGCGCAAGATCAAGGCAGCGATGCCGGACGCCGTTCTGACCACCGACATCATCGTCGGATTCCCCGGCGAGACCGACGAGCAGTTCGAGGACACGATGTCGCTTGTCCGGGAGGTCGGCTTCGACTCGGCGTACACCTTCATCTATTCTCCGCGCGCGGGCACGCCTGCGGCCGAGATGGAGGACAACGTGCCGATGGAAGTCAAGAAACAGCGGCTGCACCGGTTGAACGAGCTGATCGGCCAGCAGAGCCGGACCGGCAACGAAGCGCTGCGCGGGCAGATCGTAGAGGTGCTCGTCGAGGGCGAGAGCAAAAACAACGCGAACGTCCTTGCGGGGCGGACGCGCAGCAATAAGCTGGTCCACTTCGAAGGTCCGAAGGAATGGATCGGACAGTTCATTCAAGTGAAGGTGAAGGAGCCGCAAACGTGGTATATCAAGGCGGAGCCGGTTACGGAGCATAAGGCTGAAGCGGTGTCCTGACGGACGATAGCCGCGTCATGAGGAGAGGGAAACGAGATGGCAGAGCGGCAAACGGCTAAAAATGAAGCATCGCACGCGCATGACGGGCACGGCCATGATCATCATCACGGTCACGGCGGCTGCGGGATACCGAAGTTCGATACGCGCGACCTGCTGATCCGGGAAGACATTATGGCGAAGGCGAAAGAAATCGCCGACATGATCTATACGTCGGAGGAAGTCAGCCATTATCGCCGCGCCGAAGCCCAGATCAAGGGCAATGAGCGTGTGCAGTCACTGATCGCGCAGATGAAGAAGCGCCAGAAGGAGCTCGTCGCTTTCCAGTCGTTCCAGAATCAGAAAATGGTCGACAAGATCGAAGGCGAGTTGGCCTCTCTGCAGGATGAGCTCGACGGCATTCCGATCGTGGACGAGTTCCAGCAGAGCCAGTCGGATATCAACTACCTGCTTCAGCTGGTCATGTCCGTCATTCGCGACACGGTGGCGAAGAAGCTGGACGTGGAAACGGATAACACCGAGGAAGCGCCGGAGGAGTGCAGCGACTAATGGGGTGACGCGTGGCCGATCATCTTCGAGTTGCAGCATATAACTTTCGATATTACGTTTCGGGGACCCTGCAGAGCAGAAAGCCGGCCGGAGTCTTGTGTTCGCACAAGCTCCCGGCCGGCTTTATTTGCCTGGCTGAATGTCAGCGAGCGGATAACGCCGTCAATCGTCGGAAGTGCGAATCGCCGCGACATGAAGCTCTCCGTCCTCCGTCCACTCCGCGTACAAAACGCGCGAGGGATCCGGGTGGCCGTTCCTTGACAGCTCTTCCCTAAGCCATTCTTTTGTTTTGCCGATGCCGCGTATGTTGTCATCGTTGATGCTGCCTTCCTCAATCAGCAGATGGGGAAGCTTGACGTGCTCCTCGGAATGCCCGAGATCCTGCTTCTGCGCCGTGTCGTACGCGGGCTTTTTCAGTACGCTGAGCGAGCCGTTCAGCTCGAACCATGCATAAGCGACGTCGCGCACGGAGAAAACGTCCTTCTGGCGGAGCATCATCCTCAGCTGGTCGGCGTCGAGTTTATTGCGGCGCAGCTTCTCATAATCGATGCGCCCTTCCTTCACGATCAGGTCTGGAGCGCCATC
This sequence comes from uncultured Paenibacillus sp., assembly GCF_963515335.1. Classification (NCBI taxonomy): domain Bacteria; kingdom Bacillati; phylum Bacillota; class Bacilli; order Caryophanales; family Paenibacillaceae; genus Paenibacillus; species uncultured Paenibacillus sp. The sequence continues at coordinate 45,892 of NZ_CAUPYC010000026.1, forward strand.
GAGCGGTTCGCGCGCTCGCTTCACATGCTGTGTCAGCTTTTCAAAAATGTAGGAGAGCAGCGTCCAGAACACCAGCGCGAACAGCACATGCAGAATCGTGTTTTTGCGTTCGTATATCGCGTTGCCGATAATTTCGCTCATAATCAATGCCGAGATGAAATCGAAGGGGGTCAGTTGAGAAATTTCTTTTTTTCCAAGTATGCGGGTTGCCGCCCATAAACCGATGAAGCCGACGGCCAGCTTGACCGCTATTGCGCCGAAATCCATAAATAGTGCCTCCTTTAGCGGGTTTGATCATTCATACCCGGGAAGGAGGAGGTTCGAACATACAAGGGATGGGAATTCGCACACGACAGCCGTCAATTGTCGGCCGCGGCCGGCAGGCCGGTGATGTTGTTAGCCGATTTCCGCTTCCAGACCGGCACATAGGCGTGCAAAGCGCCCGCAACGATTGCCGAGACGACTGCTTTCGCGGCGTCGCCGGCCAGGTAAGGGTAGAAGCCGAGCGCCATCGCTTGGGAGAAGGACAAGTTGTACACAGCCGCGAGCCAAGGGACGCCGCCGACGTAACTAAGCAGCGATCCGAACACTTCGAAAATAAGGAACAGCAGAACGTAGAAGAGTGCCGGCTTGGAGCGGCGAACGTTCGATTTGAACAGCTTGCCGGTGAAATAACCGACGGCCGCCGCACAGATCGGGAACATGAGAATGAAGCCTCCGGTTCCGCTTTTTATGTATCCGATGCCGCCTTGGCCGTGCAGAAGCGGCAGGCCCAGCGCGACCAGGGCCACGACGATGCCGATGCTCAGAAATCCGTAGCGCGCGCCGAGAAAGGCGCCGGCCAGCATCACGGCCAGATTCTGCAGCGTAATCGGGACAGGCGAGAAGCCGAGCGGGACGGTCGCCGCGCTCATCGCGACGAACAGCGCCGCAAACAGTGCCGTGTACACCAGGGGACGAATGGACATGATTGCATCAACTCCTTATATTTGTTAACCTGTGCATGTGAATGAGGTTGACCAAAATGGATTTTAACATACAGTTCCGGATTCGGAAAGAGGGCCGGTGAACTTTTTGCGGACGCTGAACACAAAGCATCTTATTTTAAAAGGAGTCTCCGTGCGTGCCGCAGCGGATGACGGACGGGAAGTTCCATTGCTCGACGACGTATCGCTTCGTCTGGGTCAGGGAGAATGGGTCGGGCTGATCGGGCCGAACGGCAGCGGCAAAAGCACGCTCGCGCTGCTGCTCGCCGGACATCCCCAGGCGGCCGCGGGCGGGGCGGCGGTGTTTCGCGGCTCGATGGACCGCGGCTTTGCCGGAGACGAACCGCTTCCGTTCGTGGCGCAGGATCCCGACGCGGCGATCGTCGGTTCGACGCCATGGGAGGATATGCTGTTTGGGCTGGAGCAGAGGACGAAGGCGGACAATGCTTTATCAATCGTCGCTAAAGCGGAGGAGATTTTGCGGGGCTGCGGGCTGTGGGAAGCCCGCAGCCGGCCGGTTGAGACGCTGTCGGGCGGGCAGCGGCAGCTGCTCGTCGCGGCCGGCTGCGCCGCTTTCGGGTCGCCGCTGCTTGTGTTCGACGAGGCCGGCGCGATGCTGGATGCCGCGTCGCGGGCGGAAGTGCTGTGCGGGGCTCGCGCCATATGGCGGTCAGGCGGAACGGTCGTATGGATTACGCACCGCTTGGAGGAATTTGAAGCCGGAGACCGGATCGTGGCGCTCGAGAAGGGAAGGGTGGCGTTTGACGGGCCGGTTGAAACGTTCTATGTGCCGGAAACGGAGGCAACGGGCGGCGGGCCCGACAGCAGGATGCCGGAGAGCGAGTATGCGATGAAGCGCGGGGGGGGCCGGCCGAGCCCAAGTGAGAGGCTCGGTTATCGGCCTCCGTACGCCGTTGAGACGGCATTGGCTTTAAGGGAAATGGGTTACCGGCTCGATCCGCTGCCGTTAACGCCCGAAGAACTGGCGGAGGCGGTGGCCGGATTATGACGGCAGGCTGGCGGTTGGAGCACGTTACCGTACTCGCTGAAGACCGCATAGGCGGCGTTGGCGGCGGTGAACTGCTGCGGGATGTTACTTTTGCTTCGGCGCCCGGCACCCTTACGCTGATCGTTGGAAGGAACGGAGCGGGCAAGACGACGCTGTTGGAAACGATGGCGGGTCTGCGGACCCTTGCGGCCGGACGCATTGAGGTGGACGGCCTGCCTCTGTGGCGGGGCGCCAAGCCGCGGCGGGAAGCGCTGCTTCGCTACGGGGCCGCGCTGCAGCGCAGCGAATCCCAATGGTTCGCCCGGAGCATCCGGGAGGAGCTTCATTATTCGATGAAGCCGTACGGCTTCGACGGGGACGAACGGGAGCGGCGCGCAGCCGCGGCGCTGGAGCAGGCGGGCCTGCCGGCGGAGCTGCTCGCGCGCGAGCCGTGGACGCTCAGCGGCGGGCAGCAGCGCCGCCTTGCATGGGCCTGCCTGGCCGCGGCCGGGCACGGCTGGCTGCTGCTCGACGAGCCGACGTCGGGGCTCGACGACGGCGGCATCCGCCTGCTGCGCGCGTTTCTCGGCGCGCATAAGGCGCAAGGGCGCGGAGCGGTCGTGGCGACCCACGACCTCGACGCGCTCTGGCCGCTTGCGGACGCCGTCGTCGAGCTTGACGACGGCGCCGTCCGCGAAGCGGCCTCCGTGGCGG
>NZ_CAUPYC010000027.1:0-47756 GCF_963515335.1 uncultured Paenibacillus sp.
CCCACCGTCCCGCCCGTCATCGGCAGGCCGCGCTTGAACGCCGTCGCGGCCGCCTGCATCCACTGCTCATCGGCCGCGCCTGCCGGCATCGCGGCGGCGGCCGCCTGCCGCAGCGCCGCTCCCGCTTCGCGCGTGAGCGGGAAGCCGTCCCGCTTCAAATCGCGCACCAGCTCATGCGCCCACTTCTTGTCGGGCAGGCCGAGCATGCGGGCCAAATCCTTGACCGTCTCCTCCGGCAGCGCCGCGCCCGGCAGGTCGACCGGCTTCAGCACGACCAGACCGCGCCCGGACTCCGGCTGCACCTGAAGCATCGTCGTTTGGCCGGGCTGCATCGCCGTCTCAAGCTTCGCGCGCACCGTAAGCCCGTTGATTTGCACCAGCGCGTCCTGCTCCTCCAGCACCTGCAGAATAACGCCCCGCACGATCTGCCCGATCTTCAATTCCAGCGCCTTGGCGCTGTCCTGCTGCACCTCGCCGAGCAGCCCCCGCATCAATTGGCTGATGTTCACCCCAAGCATCCTCCCTTCGTTCCGTCTGTCTACCCCGTTCCAAGCCGCTTCCTTTTATATCGGCCGCGCTCCTCCGATTCTAAAGCGGCAGGCCGCAGCCCAATCATCCCGTTAAGTGATAAAACACTAAAAAACTCCGTCTCAACTGAGACGGAGAGCAGCCGTAAACCATGCCAAACCGAACCACGTCAACTCAAAACAGAAGCTGCTGCTCGGCCTCGGCGGTGATCTTACCCAGAAAAGAGCGCCTGTGCATCGGACTCGGCCCGAATGCGAGCAGCTTGTCCCTGTGCAGCCTGGTTGCGTAGCCTTTATGTATGGCGATCCCGTACTCCGGGTACAGCGGATCCCACTCCTCGGCGCACAGCCGGTCGCGGGTGACCTTCGCAACGATCGACGCCGCGGCGATCGATTGGCTTCGGGCATCGCCGTGAATGACAGCAAGCTGCGGAATGTCAAGCTCGATCTTCTCCGCATCGACGAGCAAATAATCGGGCAAAGGCGACAAGCCCGCGACGGCCAGCCGCATCGCAAGCCGCGAAGCCTGCCTGATGTTGATCCGGTCGATCTCCGCCGAATCGACACGGGCCACGGACCAGGCGACCGCCTCAGCCATAATCATCTCATAGCATTGCTCGCGCTTTTTCTCGGTCAGCTTCTTCGAGTCGTCTACACCCTCCAGCACAAGGCCGGGAGGAAGCACGACCGCCGCCGCGACCACATCGCCGAAAAGGCAGCCGCGTCCGACCTCGTCCACGCCCGCGATCGCGCCGTATCCTTGCAACCACAAAGACCGCTCAAACGCCAGCAGGTCGACGATCCGAGGCTCAGTGGAGCCCCCCGCCTTACGCTTTCTCCCCATCCGTCTTACCTCCCCGCACACCTGCCTGCACCAGGCATCTTGCCCCGCAGCCCGCAGCATCTGCGTCAAGCCTTACCGCCCTCACAGGCCGAGGCCCAAAGCCCGAGGCGACCGCCCGGCTCCGGCTCTAGCGGTCCGCTTCCGGCTCCTCCAGCGTAATCCGCCCCAGCTTGCCGGCGCGAAGCTCCCGCAGAATGATGCCTGACGTCTTCTCCAGATCGACCCGTCCGCCGCTCACCAGGCAGCCGCGCTTGCGGCCGATCTCCTCCATGACGCGCACGATTTCGTCCGGATCGTCGATGTCGGCCGGCGGCGGCGTTTCCAGCCCGAACCGCTCCTTCGTCGCATCCCAGTACCGTCCCGCCAACGCTTTTACCGCAAAAAATGCAATGTCCTCGATGTTCAATATTTGTTCCCTGATCGCCCCAGTCATCGCAAGCTTGTAGCCGACGAGCTGATCCTCGAATTTCGGCCATAAAATGCCCGGCGTATCGAGCAGCTCCATCTCGGTCCCCACCTTGATCCATTGCTGACCCTTCGTCACGCCCGGACGGTCGCCGGTCGCCGCGATGTTGCGGCCCGCCAGCCGGTTGATCAAGGTCGATTTGCCGACGTTGGGAATGCCTACGATCAAGGCGCGCACGGCGCGGGGGTTCATGCCTTTGGCGGCCATCCGCTCCCATTTCTCCGCGACAAGCGCCTTGGCCTTCGCCGGAATTTCGGAAACGCGCGCACCGGTCGACGAATCCGCCGCCACGCACGCATGGCCCTGCGCCGCAAAATGCGCCATCCACCGCTCATTCGCCCTCGGATCGGCCAGATCGGCTTTGTTCAGCACAATAAGCCGCGGTTTGCCCCGCAAAATGTCATCGACCATCGGATTGCGGCTGGCCTGCGGAACGCGGGCGTCCAGCAGCTCGATGGCGATGTCGATCAGCTTTAATTTTTCTTCGATTTGCCTGCGGGCCCGGGTCATGTGACCCGGGAACCATTGTATCGTCATGCCTGCACCTCAATTTTCTCCAATCGGAGGCGGACGGAAGCATTCGTTATTCCGCGTCCGCCGGCACCGTCTCCGGATGCTTAACCAGGCTGATTTTGTCCATCGGCCAGAAAATAACGTCCGCCCGCCCAACGATCCGGTCATCCGGCACAAACCCGATCATCCGGCTGTCCTTGCTGTTGCTGCGGTTGTCGCCGAACGCCAGAATCATGCCTTCAGGCACGGTATCCTCCGCCACGTATCCGTTCGGGAAATTTTCGCCGTTCTGGTTGTACAGCATTCCCTGCTTGTTGGCTTCGGAGATCGCTTCCTTAATGTAAGGTTCCTCCACCCGCACGTCGTTTATGTAGAGATCGTCGCCTTCCAGCCTGATTTTATCGCCGGGCACGCCGATCACCCGCTTAATGTAATCCCTTTTCTCCTCCGGCACGTAAAAGACGACCACTTCCCCCCGCTGCGGCGCGCGAATATCGTAAATGATTTTGTTCACGATCAGGCGCTCGCCGGTTTCGAGATTCGGCTGCATGGACGGACCGTCCACGATAAAGGGCGCAAACAGAAACCAACGGATGACAAATACGAGAAGCCCCGCGATCGCGAGCGCCTTGATCCACTCGACGATTTCCTTGTAGAACCGGTTTCCCGCGCCGCCCCCGTCGCTGCGCCGCATGTCGCTTGCTGTTGTTTCTCCGGCCTGTCCGCGCTCGCCGCTCATTTCGGCTTCCCGGCTCCCCGGCTGCCGGTCGGACTGATTCGATTGCGATTGATCCATTGCCGCACTTTCCTCCCGCCGCCTCTATTATGCATTTTCCGTATCCTATTATATAGAACTAAAACAAAAAAACGAAAAGGGACTTGTTTGCGCAAGCCCCCTTGGTCGTTTCTCTTAACGGATCTCTTTAATTCTCGCTGCTTTACCGCGCAGGTTGCGCAGGTAGTACAGTTTCGCGCGGCGAACTTTACCGCGGCGGGCCACTTCGATTTTGTCGAGCTTCGGGGAATGCACCGGGAACGTTCTTTCGACGCCGACTCCGTAGGAAATCTTGCGCACCGTAAACGTCTCGCTGATTCCGCCGCCGCGACGCTTGATCACGACGCCCTCGAACAGCTGGATCCGCTCGCGCGAACCCTCGATGACCTTAACGTACACCTTCAGCGTGTCGCCGGGACGAAAGTTCGGGATATCTTGGCGAAGCTGCTCTCTCGCAATCGTTTGTACCAGATTCATATTGTTCACTCCTTCCACCACAGGCGTTCATATAGGACTCGCCGGCTTCCCTCCGAAACCGGGTCATGGTCGATAGCGGACCGCCCGACTATACAGACAACACCAGAAATTTTATCATATCCGGCCGCAAAAGACAACCGGTTTTTCAGGGCTGAATATAGCAGCCGGCTACATGGACCCTTCCGCGTCCACGCCGGTTGGATGAACGCCGCGGGCCATCGCGCGAACATGATGAAAGAGCGTTGTCCCATCCGGACAAAGCTCTTTCCTGTTCGCGGATGCTTCCCGTTTAATCCTCGTGCTCCGCCCCGCGCAGAGAGTCCAGCCATGCCCGCTCCTTCGGCGTAAGATCGGCCTTCTCCAGCAAGTCCGGCCGCCGCCGCAACGTCCGGAGGAGCGATTGCTCCCTGCGCCATGCCTCGACCCGGCCGTGATGGCCGGACGTCAGCACCTCGGGCACGTCCCACCCCCGGAACGAAGCCGGCCGCGTGTAATGCGGATATTCCAGCAGTCCCGTGCTGAACGAGTCGGTCACGGCGGACTGCTCGTTGCCGAGCACGCCCGGCAGCAGTCTGACGACCGCGTCGATGACGACCATGGCCGGAAGCTCTCCGCCGGTCAGCACATAATCGCCGATCGACAGCTCTTCCGTGACGAGATGCTCGCGAATCCGCTCGTCATAACCCTCGTAATGGCCGCAAACGAATATAAGGTGCCGCTCGCGCGAGAGCTCCTGGGCCTTCGGCTGCGTAAACGGCTCGCCCTGCGGACACATCAGCACGATCCGCGGCCGCCCGCCCGAGGGCGGCGTCAAATCCTCCACCGCGGCGAACATCGGCTCCGGCTTCAGCACCATCCCGCCGCCGCCGCCGTACGGGTAGTCGTCCACCGTGTTATGCTTGTTGTTCGCATAATCACGGAAATTCACGGCCCGCAGGTCGACGATTCCTTTTTCCCGCGCTTTGCCCAGAATGCTCGCGCCGAACACGCCGTCGAACATTTCCGGGAACAGCGTCAGCACATCGATATGCATCGGTCAGATCAGCCCTTCCATCAACCGGACGGTGACAAGCTTGTCCTTCACGTTCACGCCGAGCACGACATCGTCGATGACGGGCAGCAGCACCTGCTTGCCTTTGGGCCGGTCGACCACCCATACATGGTTGGCGCCGGGGGCGAGCACCTCGGAAATCGCGCCGAGCTCCTCGCCTTCCTCCGTCATGACGCGGCAGCCGACGATTTCATGATAATAATATTCGCCTTCCTCGAGCGGGGCGAGCTCGGTTTCCTTTACCTTCACGTCCCAGCCTTTGAAGCGCTCGACCTCGTTGATGTTGTCATAGCCCTTCAGCTTGACGACATACATGCCTTTTTGCTCGCGGGCGCTTACGACCTCAACCGTGGCCGTTGCGGAAGACTGCGGGTCGTGCAGCGTTAACTTGCTGCCCGACGCAAACCGCACGTCGGGGAAATCGGTCAGCGGCAGCATTTTCACATCGCCGCGAATGCCGTGCGTATTGACAAGCTTGCCCACCGTAAACCATTTGTCGGACACGGCCAACCCTCCTTACAGCTTCAATGTACACTAAGTATCCCCGCAAAGTGACGTGACGCTCCGAAGCTTATTCCAAATACTTTGCGGGGACCCCGAAATACACGAAAAAGGGTCAGGACATTCATCCCAACCCTTCCCCGTCCCACGCGTTCACGAAACGATATCCACGATAATGCGGCGTCTGTCCTTCAGACCCGCGGCCGAAACGACGGTGCGAAGCGCTTTGGCGATGCGGCCCTGCTTCCCGATCACCTTGCCGATATCCTCGGGGTGAACGGAAAGCGAATAGACCGTTCCTCGCGCCTCTTCCCGTATGTCGACGCGGACGTCTTCCGGATGATCCACTAAAGCCCTAGCGATGACAAGAATTAATTCTTTCATATCAAGGCCCTCCGCAGCTTGGCAATTATTTCTGTTGCTTCAGCTCATGGAACTTGGTGAGAACGCCGGCTTTGCTAAGCAGGCTGCGAACGGTATCGGAAGCTTGCGCCCCGGTTTGCAGCCATTTCAACGCTTTTTCTTCATCGATATTGACTTGAGCCGGTTGAGCAACCGGGTTGTACGTGCCGATTTCCTCGATAAAACGGCCGTCGCGCGGCGAACGGGAATCGGATACGACGACACGATAGAAAGGAGCTTTGTGGGCACCCATACGTTTCAGACGAATACGAACTGCCATGTTGATGATTCACCTCCTTCAAAAACTTTTCCGGTAACTTTCGCGGGATCTCCGGTGACCAAATCTCAATCAACCGAACGGGAATTTCATGCCGCCTTTGCCGAGCAGGCCCTTGAGCCCTTTCATGCCGCCCTTCGGCCCTTTCGGCCCCATCATCGACGAGAATTGCTTCATCATCTTGCGCATGTCGTCGAATTGCTTGATGAGGCGGTTCACCTCGGCGACCGACGTACCGCTGCCGGCCGCGATCCGCTTGCGGCGATTATGGTTGAGCAGCTCGGGCTTGCGCTTCTCCTCGGTCGTCATCGACTTGACGATCGCCTCGACCCGGTTGATCTGCTTCTCGTCGACCTTGATGTCCTTGAGGCCTTTCATCTTCCCGTTCATGCCGGGAAGCATATCGAAAATCTGGTCGAGCGGGCCGAGCTTGCGAACCTGCGCCATCTGCTCGAGGAAATCCTCGAACGTGAACTCGGCGGTTCGCATTTTGCGCTCCATCTCGGCGGCCTTGTCGGCGTCGATGCCGGCCTGGGCCTTCTCGATCAGCGACAGCATGTCGCCCATGCCGAGTATCCGAGAGGCCATCCGGTCCGGATGGAACGGCTCCAGCGAATCGATCTTCTCGCCCATAGCCGCGAACTTGATCGGTCGTCCCGTAACGGCCTTGACCGACAACGCCGCGCCGCCGCGGGTATCGCCGTCGAGCTTCGTCAGCACAACGCCCGTAAGCTCCAGCTGCTCGTGGAAGCTCTGCGCCACGTTGACCGCGTCCTGGCCGGTCATCGCGTCGACGACCAGCAGCACCTCGTCCGGCTTCGTCACCTCATGGATTTGCTTGAGCTCCTCCATCAGCGCTTCATCGATATGCAGCCGGCCGGCCGTATCGATAATGACGTAATCGTTGCCGTTCGCTTTGGCCTGCGCCAGCGCCTGGCGCGCAATTTCCACCGGGCTCGTCTGGTCGCCGAGCGAGAACACCGGTGCCTGGATTTGCTCCCCGAGCACCTGGAGCTGCTTGATCGCCGCCGGCCGGTAGATGTCCGCCGCGACGAGCAGCGGCTTGTGGTTGCCCTTCTGAAGCAGCCGGGCCAGCTTGCCGGACGTCGTCGTTTTGCCGGCGCCTTGCAGGCCCGCCATCATAATGACGGTCGGCGGCTTGTTCGCTTTCGCCAGCTTGCTCGTGGTGCCGCCCATCAGCTCCGTCAATTCTTTATTGACGATGTCGATAATGACCATGCCGGGCGTGAAGCTTTTCTCGACCTCCTGGCCGAGCGCGCGTTCCTTTACCTTCGCCACGAAATCCTTGACGACCTTGAAGTTGACGTCGGCTTCGAGCAACGCCAGCCGAACCTCGCGCATCGCTTCGTTCACGTCGGCTTCGGACACTTTGCCTTTGCCTCTCAGCTTGCCGAACACATTCTGCAATCGGCTCGTCAATCCTTCGAACGCGGCCATTGCCTTCACCTCCGAAGCGTTTATTTCACTTAAGCAATCACAATTAAACGGTCAATATGCGTTATTCCTGCTCCACCGCTTGGCGCAAACCGCGCGCGACGGCCTCCAGCCCCGACGACGCCGCATGCTCCCCAGGGAGGCTGACCACGGCTTCGTCCAGCCTGGCTAGCCAGCTCAACAGCGCTTCATGCTTCGCGACCAGCCCGAGCTTCGTCTCGTAGCTTTCAAGCACGGCTTCCGCCCGCTTGATGTGCTCGTAAACGGCTTGGCGGCTGATCTCGAACTCCGCCGCGATCTCGCCGAGCGAATAGTTGTCGTGAAAATAATATTTAAGGAACGTCCGCTGCTTGTCGGTCAAGAGCGGCTCGTAGAAATCGAACAATAAATTGATCCGGGTCGTCTTTGCCAGGGCTCCCGGCTCGCTCATCGCCACCGCAGGCCCCTCCTTCCGTCAAGGGACAAACCTTTACACCTTATCAACGCTCTCTATCATAGCCGATCCGCCCATCCGGTGTCAAGCTATTTTCCTTGTCAGACAGACTGGCCCCGCCAGCCATCTCACGCTCATTATCCCTTTCATTCAGGCCGGGCAAAAGACTGAAGCGCCGCCCGAAGGCGTTCATTATGGCAGAAACCGGCACAGGCACACGTATGCCTGCCCCGAACGCGCGCAGCTTTTACGCTTCGCTCGCCTGTTCTTCTTCCTTCGCAATCAGGCCCGCGAACAGCGCGTGCACGAATTGCTCGGAATCGAATGCCTCCAGATCGTCCATCTTCTCGCCGAGGCCGACGAACTTGACCGGCAGGTTCAGCTCATTGCGGATCGCCACCACGATGCCGCCCTTGGCCGTGCCGTCGAGCTTCGTGAGCACGAGGCCGGTGACGCCGCTTTTCTCGCCAAACAGCTTCGCCTGGCTGAGCGCGTTTTGTCCGGTCGTGGCGTCCAGCACAAGCAGCACTTCATGGGGCGCGCTCGGCACTTCGCGTTGAATGACGCGGAAAATCTTGTTCAGCTCTTCCATCAGGTTCGACTTGTTCTGAAGCCGGCCGGCCGTATCGCACAGCAGCACGTCGACGCCGCGCTGCTTCGCCGCCTGGACCGCATCGTACATCACGGCTGCCGGATCGGAGCCGGCCGATTGCTTGATGACGTCGACGCCGACCCGCTGGCCCCATACCTCGAGCTGCTCGATCGCGCCGGCGCGGAACGTGTCGCCCGCGGCGAGCAGCACACTTTTGCCCTGACTTTTGAACCGGTGCGCCAGCTTGCCGATCGTCGTCGTCTTGCCGACGCCGTTGACGCCCACGAACAGGATGACGGTCATGCCGCTCCCCGCCATGTTGAGGCCAGGATTCTCGTCGCCGCGCAGCAGGCCCACCAGCTTCTCCGACAGCACCGGCTGCAGCTCGGCCGCGTCCTCGATTTTGCGCTTCTTCACTTCGGCGCGCAGCTCGTCGATCAGCTCCATGACAGTGTTCACGCCGACGTCCGCGCCGATCAGAATCTCCTCAAGCTCCTCGTAGAACGCCTCGTCGATTTTTTTGCGGCGGGTAATGAGCTCCTCCACCTTCTCGACGAGGGCCGTCCGGGTTTTGGTCAGCCCGTCCTTGAACTTGTTGGTCACCGCCTCGGTTTTGGACGAAATGCTTTCCTTCAATTTCTTAAAAAAGCTCACGGCAGGGCTCTCCACCTTCCTGTATCCTGTTTCTTTGTTCCATTCGCGGCCAACTGCGCCCGCTATGAGAAAAACTTCTATCGAAGTCACTCGAAGAGGAGCGACCGCGTTTAGCGGAAGTTTTTATCGCCGATCGAGAAAGTATGAGTTTGCTGCTGCGCGCAAAACTTATACTTTCTCATACGGTAAGAAAACCTCTGTCGGGGCCAATCGATGATGAACGGCCTGCGGGATCGGGGGAAGCCGCTTCGCAAGCAGGCGCATTGCCGCCGATACGAACGTTTCTGCGCTTTTAGCGGACTTAAACATTGCTATACGGCAGTACGGCGGGCCCGATGCGGACAGCGCCCTTACGCTTACGCGGATACCGCTTCCTCGTCCTCCAGCCGTACCGACACCAGCTTCGACACGCCGCCTTCCTCCATCGTCACGCCGTACAGCACATCCGCTTCCTCCATCGTGCCTTTGCGGTGCGTGACGACGATAAACTGCGTTTCCTCCGAGAACTCCCGCAAATATTGCGCAAAACGGGCGACGTTCGCCTCGTCGAGCGCCGCTTCCACCTCGTCGAGCACGCAGAACGGCACCGGCTTCACCTGCAGGATGGCGAACAGCAGCGCCATCGCCGTCAGCGCCCGCTCGCCGCCGGACAGCAGCTGCAGGTTTTGCAGCTTTTTGCCGGGAGGCTGGGCGACGATATCGATGCCCGTCTCCAGCACCCTGTCCGGATCGAGCATGAGCAGATCGGCCCGTCCGCCGCCGAACAGCTTCGAGAACACATGGCCGAAATGGCCGCGGATCTGATCGAACGTCGACTTGAATCGCTTGCCCATCTCATCGTCCATCTCGCGGATGACCTGGTACAGCGTCGTCTTCGCCTCGATGAGGTCGTTCTTCTGCGCATTCAGGAACTCGTAGCGCTCCTTCACCCGCTCGTATTCCTCGATCGCGCCCAGGTTCACCTCGCCGAGAATCGCAATCTGCCGCTTCAGATCGCGGACCTCATTCTGCGTTCCGGCAATATCGTCGGGCACCGGATAACGCTCCTTGGCCAGCTCGAAGCTGAGCTCGTATTCCTCGCTCAGCTTGCGCAGCAGATTGTCCAGCTCGACATCGAGCCGGTTCGCCGCGATCTCGGTCTGCCGGATCCGGTCCTCGACCTGCCGAAGCTGCGCCCGCTGCTCCTTCGTCTCGCTCTCTTCCAGCTCGAGCTGACGCACCTTCCCGGCCCGCGCCGCGCGCTTGAAATCGGTTTGCTCGGAGCACTCCTGCTTTTTCAGCCGGAAATGATTGAGCTCCTCCGTCTGCCTGATGATCTCCGCTTCAAGCCGCCGCCCCTCTTCCTCCTGCTCCGAAGCGAGTTCGCGCAGCGACGCAAGCTCCTGCTTGGCCCGGTTGATGTCCGCCCGGACGCGCGCCGCCTGATCCTCGAACGACTGCTTCTCCTGGTCGGTCTTGGCGACGGCGATTTTCAGGTCGGTAAGCTGCGTCTGCAGTTCCTCCTTGGCGGATTCGCTCGCCTTCCGGCGGTGTTCCGCATCGCGGATCGCCTGCTGCAGCCGCGCTTCCTCCGCAGTCATCGCCGCAAGCCGTTCTTCCGCCGCGGCCTTCGCGGCGGCCAGCCCCTCGCGCTCGCTGATCTGGCTGCTCCGGTCGTCGGTCGACAGCTGATGCTGCTCGCGCAGCCGGCGCTCGTCCTGCTCGGCCACCTGCAGGTCGGAGCGGAACTGCTGCTCCTCCATCCGCAGCTTCTCCACCTGCCCCCGGTACTCCTCGATGTTCTGGGAACAGATGGACAGCTCCTTGCGCAGATCGTCCGCCCTGTCCTTCAGCTTGCCGAGCTGCGAGCCCGTGCCCTTGATCTCTTCGTCCAGCTCTTCGATCTGCCGCTGGCGGCCGAGCAGGTTGGCGCCTTTCTTCTGCAGGCTGCCGCCCGTCATCGAGCCGCCGGCGTTGACGACGTCGCCGTCAAGCGTAACGACGCGGAACCGGTATTGGCACTTCGCAGCGATCCGGTTCGCCTGCTCCAGCGTTTCGGCCAGCAGCACGTTGCCGAGCAGATTGGCGACGATCGACGCATACTGCGGCTCGCTGTCCACGAGCTCCGCGGCGACGCCGACATAGCCCTCCGTGCCCGCAATGTGCCGCTTCTCGCTCTCCGGCACGCTGCGGCCCTTGATGACGTCCAGCGGCAGGAAGGTTGCGCGCCCCAACTGCCGCTGCTTCAGAAACGCAATGCCCTGGCGCGCCGACCGCTCGTCTTCCATGACGATATGCTGCAGCGCGCCGCCGAGCGCGGTTTCCACCGCAATCTCCAAATGCTCGGGCACGCGGATCAGCTCGGCGACGGCGCCGTGCACGCCGGACAAACCGCCGGCTCCGGCGGCTCTTCTCGACGCCTTCAGCACCTCGCGAACGCCCTGCATGAAGCCGTCCCCGTCGTTCTGCATCTCTTTCATCGTATCGCGCCGCGACGTCAGGGCGTCGATCTTCTGCTCCCACTTGCGGACGGTCGACTGCGCTTCCTCCAGAATGCCCTGGATTTTCCGCTGGCGTTCGCTGTCGGACGCGTACTTCTCCCGAACCGCCGCTAGCGCCGCGGTCGTCTCGTCCAGCCGCGCCTGCGCCTCCGACCGGCGGGCCGCCAGCTCTTCCAGCTGCTCCGACCATTTCGCTTCCTCTTCGCCGAGCCGCTCCAGGCGGCGCTGCACGGACTCCTGCTGCTGATCCGCGTAACGGATTTCGTTGCGCAGGGAGGCCATCGCGCTCAGTACGTCGAGCAGCTCGCCCTTGAGGCGTTCCTCAATGTCGGCCGCGGTTCCCCCGGCGACGCCGACGAGCACCGCTTCCTCCTCCGCAAGCTTCGCGCGCAGCGCCTGAAGCTCTTGCTCGAGCCCGGCCGCCTTCGCCCGGAACTCGGCCTCTTCCTTGGCAAGCGCCCCGATCCGTTCGGACTGCGCCGCGATCGTCTCCTCCGACTGGCGTCGGTTCTGCTCCAGGTTCCGTTTCCGCTCCTTGAGAACCTCGCCCTGGCCTTCGCATTTCTCATACTCCTCGCTGTAGCAGAGCATGTCCTCATGCAGCCGGTCAAGCGCTTCCTCCAGCGCGCGCATTTCGAGCCTGTCCTTTTCCAGATGGGCATCATGCTTGCTGACGACGGCGGACAGCTCAAGCTGCTCCTTCTGGAGCTGCTCCAGCTTGCCGCTCGCTTCCTTCCAATTGGTGTGAACCTGCTCGATCTGGTGGACGTACATCGATATTTCTTTCGTTTTGAGCCGCTCACGGAGCGCCTTGTAATGAATCGCCTTCTCCGACTGCTCGCGCAGCGGCTCGACCTGATCCTCCAGCTCGGAGACGAGGTCGTGGATGCGCAGCAAGTTCTGCTCGGTGTCATCCAGCTTTTTCTGCGCTTCCCGCTTTCGCGACTTGTATTTGACGATGCCCGACGCTTCCTCGAAAATACCGCGCCGATCCTCGGAGCGGTTGCTTAATATTTCCTCGATCCGTCCTTGCCCGATAATCGAATAAGCCTCTTTGCCGATGCCGGTGTCCATGAACAGCTCGGTAATGTCCTTCAGGCGGCAGGCCTGCTTGTTGATCAAATATTCGCTTTCCCCGCTGCGATGAACCCGCCGGGTCACGGTTACCTCGTCGTGCTCGAGCGGCAGCGTTCCGCTCGCATTATCCAGCGTCAGCGACACTTCGCCGTAATTGACGGCTTTCCGGGCGTCGCTTCCCGCGAAAATAATGTCCTGCATATTGCCTCCGCGCAGGCTTTTGGCGCTCTGCTCGCCGAGCACCCAGCGGATGCTGTCGCTGATGTTGCTTTTTCCGCTTCCGTTCGGGCCGACGACTGCGGTGATGCCCCTGACGAATTCCATTTCCGTACGGTCGGCGAACGATTTGAAGCCGGCAAGTTCGATTCGTTTCAAGAACATGTGTATGCATTCACCTCTAGCGATATTGTATCATACGGCAAAGATTTCGACATTAGCGGAAAATGTCCGGGCCATGGCGTCGTTGAGGCCACGGGACTGTTCGACATTCTTACGGGACAACCGTGCAATCGGTGGAGTGGAAACCATCCAACGAAAAGTTTTCGTTTACCGTCCACCGTCTGCCTCCCGCCACTCTGCAACCTGTATGATCCGGCGAAGGTGCCGTGGCGCGTCAGAGCAACGAGGCACCCGCAGGGAAAAAGTAACGCCGGCGGGTATTTCCTGTATAAATGTAATCCGCCTGACTGCATATAGATATAGAACAAGGAGAACCGGCGCGGTGTGATGAATGCAGCGGACCGGATAATTATGACGCAACCGGCGAAACGGGTATTTGCGGGGTTGCATAGCGTACAACGCCGGAATTCGAGCGCGTAAGAGCCGGCTGGCAAACCTGAGAAAACAAAGAAAACCCTGCGTCATCCAAAGACGCAAGGCTTTCATTTCAAAGCTGGACCCAAAGTCATTTCTCGCTTTTGTCTTCGGCCGACAGCCTGCGCCACGCTTCCGCCGCGGCCCGCTGCTCGGCTTCCTTCTTGGTGCGTCCCAAGCCGGTGCCCCACGCCTCTCCTCCGATGATCACCTTGATGACGAATTCGCGGTCGTGGGCCGGGCCGCGTTCCTCCTCGATCTCGTATTCGATCGGGCCGAAAGCGCGGTGCTGCGCGCGTTCCTGCAGCTTCGACTTGAAATCCTTGACCGGCAGATGCTCCTCGCCGTCGATCAGCGGAAAGACGCGGTTCTCCAGAAACGCGCGGACCAGATCGAGGCCGCCGTCCAGATACATCGCGCCGATGAACGACTCGAACAGGTCGGCAAGCAAGGCGGGCCGCTGCCGGCCCCCAAGCTGCTCCTCGCCCCGTCCGAGCAGCACATGCTTGCCCAGCTCCAGCACCTCCGCAAAGCGGGCAAAGGACGGTTCGCATACGATGCTGGCGCGCATGCGGGTCAACTCGCCCTCCGGGCGCTGCGGGTGCGAAAGATACAAATATTCCGATACGAGCAATTGCAGAACGGCGTCGCCCAGAAACTCGAGCCGTTCGTTGTCCTGCGTGCTGCCGCCCTTATGCTCGTTCACATAAGACGTATGCGTAAAAGCCTGCCGCAGCAGCTTGGCCCGCTTGAAGCGGACGCCGAGCCGCCGCTGCAGCTCGTCAAAGGACTCATGCTTCATATTTCTTCATGATGATCGAAGCGTTGTGGCCTCCGAACCCGAACGAGTTCGATAACGCCGTACGGACGTCGGCCTCGCGGGGCTTATTCGGCACGTAGTCGAGGTCCAGCTCCGGATCCTGGTTGTCCAGGTTGGCGGTCGGCGGGATGATGCCGTTCTTCAGCGTCAGGCCGAGCACGACCGCTTCCACGCCGCCGGCGGCGCCGAGCAGGTGGCCGGTCATCGACTTCGTCGAGCTGACGGCCAGCTTGTAGGCGTGGTCCCCGAACGTTTTCTTGATCGCGATCGTCTCCGAACGGTCCCCTACCGGGGTCGAAGTGCCGTGCGCGTTAATGTAATCCACTTCCTCCGGCGCCACGCCGGCGTCCTTGATCGCGCGCGCCATGCAGCGCGCGGCGCCGTCCGGATCGGGATCGGACATATGGTACGCGTCGCCGCTCATGCCGTAACCGATTATCTCGGCATAGATTTTCGCGCCGCGCTTCAATGCGTGCTCGAGCGATTCCAGAATGAGAATGCCGGAGCCTTCTCCCATCACGAAGCCGTCGCGGTCGATATCGAACGGGCGGCTCGCTTTCTCCGGCTCGTCGTTGCGGGTGGACATCGCGCGCATCGAGCAGAAGCCGGCCAGGCCGGTCGGACGGATCGTCGCCTCCGCGCCGCCGCAGATCATGACGTCCGCATCGCCGCGCTGAATCATTTTGAACGAATCGCCGATCGAGTGAGTGCCTGTCGCGCACGCGGTAACCGCCGTGCTGTTCGGTCCTTTCGCTCCGGTGATGATCGAGATTTGGCCGGAGGCCATATTCGCGATCATCATCGGAATGAAGAACGGGCTCACCCGCTTCGGCCCTTTCTCCAGCAGCACATTGTGCTGGTCCTCCCATGTGCCGAGTCCTCCGATCCCGGAGCCGACATAAACGCCTACCCGCTCGGGGTCGGCATTCTCACCGATGTTCAATCCGGCGTCTTTGACCGCCAGCGTGCTGGCCGCGACGGCGAACTGGACGAAACGGTCCATCCGGCGCGCTTCTTTCCGATCCGCATAATCTTCCGGGTTGAAATTTTTGATTTCCGCGGCGATGCGCGTCGGGTATTCCGACACATCGAACGCTTCGATATGGGATATGCCGGATTTGCCCGCCAAAATATTGCCCCAGAACGTTTCCAAGTCGGAACCGAGCGAGGTCATGACACCCATTCCGGTGACGACGACTCTTTCCTTCATAACCTATCACCCCTGCAGACGGCAAAATGGACGACGGGCTGCGGCTTCATGGAAGCCGCAGTCGCCGTCGGAATATATATGCAAGACAAATGCCTCAATTGCACTTCAAACAAGCAACGTCATCCCGTGTAACCGATCGAACGCCGGATATGGAGAGAAGTCCCGTCTGTTCAACGGGACTTTCATAACGTTTTACGTATGAGATTGTATGTAATTGACTACTTCTCCCACCGTGGTGATTTTCTCCGCATCTTCATCGGAGATCTCCATATCAAACTCGTCTTCCAGTTCCATGACCAATTCCACGACATCGAGAGAATCCGCGCCGAGGTCATCCTTAAAGTTCGCTTCGAGCGTCACTTCGGCTTCTTCAACGCCAAGGCGGTCAACGACGATGCGTTTTACCCGCTCCAATACGTCGGACATCCGGTTCACCTCCTCTTTGGTATTATACGAGAATTATGGACAAAATGCCATAGCCGCGTTTCGACGCCAAAAACGTTGATGCAACGCGGTTTTTCGGCTTATCCCATGTACATGCCGCCGTCGACGTGGATCGTCTGGCCGGTCATATAGGCGGCGGCGTCCGACGCCAGAAAACGGACCGCCGACGCAATATCGCCGGGCCGGCCCAAGCGCGCGAGCGGAATTTGTCCGGACAGCTGCTCCCGCATTTCGGCGGGCAATTTGTCCGTCATATCCGTCTCGATGAAGCCGGGGGCGATGCAGTTGACCGTGATGCCCCGAGACGCCAGCTCGCGCGCGGAAGCTTTCGTAAGCCCTTGGACGCCGGCCTTCGCGGCCACGTAATTCGCCTGGCCCGGATTGCCCAGCGAGCCGACGACGGACGAGATGTTGATGATCCGGCCGGACCGCTGCTTCATCATCGGACGGGTGACCGCCTTGATGCCGTTGAAGACGCCCTTCAGGTTCGTCTCGATCACCTGGTCGAATTCCTCTTCCTTCATGCGCATGATTAAATTGTCCCGAGTTATGCCTGCGTTATTCACCAAAATGTCGATCGCGCCGAAAGCTTCGAGCACGCTCTTCACCATCGCCTCGAAGGCGTCGGCCTTGCCCACGTCGCCTTTGACCAGCAGCGCCTTGCGGCCGAGCGCCTCCACCGCGGCGGCCGTCTCGGCAGCGGCGGCTTCGCTGCCAGCATAGTTTACGGCCACATCCGCTCCCGCCTCGGCCAGCGCAATCGCGATCGCCCGCCCGATTCCGCGCGAGGCGCCCGTTACGAGCGCTTTTTTTCCTTCCAGGCTTGCAAACATCTGTTTTCACACCTCCTTATAAAAGGTTGCGTCCGCGGTGCCTCCCGGCCGCCGCTCCGCCCTAATTCGTTTCTTCCGCGAACAGCGCTTCAAGCGCCTCCAGCGAGTTGACCGAATGCACGCGCACGGACTTGTCGGTTTTTTTGATCAATCCGGCCAGCACGGTGCCCGAGCCGATCTCGACGAACCGGTCCACGCCCTGCCCGATCAGCCAGACGACCGTATCCTCCCAAAGCACGGGAGACACCACCTGCTCGGACAGCAGGCCGCGAATGTCCGCCGCGGTCGTCACCGGCCGGGCGGTCACGTTCGCCACCACCGGCACGGCCGCGTCGTTCATCGCCACATCCGCCAGCACCGACTCCAGCCGCTGCGCGGCAGGCTTCATGAGAGACGAGTGGAACGGCCCGCTGACCTCGAGCGGAATGACCCGCTTGGCGCCGGCCTCCTTGCCGCGCTCCACGATCGCCGCCACGCCGGAGGCGCTGCCCGAGACGACGATTTGGCCCGGACAGTTGACATTGGCCAGCTCGACGGTACCCGTATCGGCCGTCACGGCCGCGCACAGCCCGGCGAGCCTGTCGCGGTCCGCGCCGAGCACCGCCGCCATCGCGCCTTGTCCGCCCGGCACCGCGGCCTCCATGAATTCGCCGCGCGCGCGCACCGTGCGAACCGCGTCCTCGAACGCCATGACGCCCGCGGCGACGAGCGCGCTGTATTCGCCGAGACTGTGTCCGGCGACGAAATCCGGCTGCAGCCTGCCTCCGACCAGCTCCAGCAGCGCCGCGCTGACCGTCAGCAAAGCGGGCTGCGTGTTGGCGGTTTGCTTCAGCGCTTCCTCCGGCCCGTTCAGGATCACGTCGCTGAGCTTGAAGCCGAGCGCGGCATCCGCTTTGTCAAACACCGCTCTTGCCCGCTCCGACCTCTCGTAAGCGTCCTTGCCCATGCCGACCGACTGCGCCCCTTGACCGGGAAAAACAAACGCGATTTTACCCATGCCGCTTACCTCCCGACCGTGTTTTACCAAATCAGAACGGAAGCGCCCCATGTCAACCCGCCGCCGAAGCCGACGAGCACGAGGCAATCCCCTTCCTTCACTTTCCCCTGCTCCACCGCCTCGGCCAGCGCGATCGGAATCGACGCCGCCGAAACGTTGCCGTACTTGTCGAGATTGATCATGCATTTATCCTCGGGCAGATCGAGGCGGTTCAGCGCCGACTGGATGATGCGGATGTTCGCCTGATGCGGGACGAGCAGATCGATGTCGCCCTTCTCCAATCCCGCCTTGCGAAGCGCGTCCTCGGCTGCGCCGCCCATGATGCGCACGGCGAATTTGAACACTTCGCTGCCGGCCATGTAGATGTAATGGGCTTTGCTGTCGACCGTCTCCGCCGTCGACGGCATGCGCGAGCCGCCGCCGCACACCTTCAGCAGCTCGCCGCCGGAGCCGTCCGCCCCGAGCTCGAACGATTTGAAGCCGCGTCCCTCGGCCACAGGGCCCAGCACGACCGCGCCCGCTCCGTCGCCGAACAGGATGCATGTATTGCGGTCGGTGTAATCGGTAATGCGCGACAGGCATTCCGCGCCGACGACGAGCACATGGCGGTACATGCCGGTTTTAATCATACTCGTTGCCGTCGCCAATCCGTAAATGAAGCCCGAGCACGCCGCGGACAGATCGAAGGCCGCCGCCTTTCGGGCGCCCAGCTTATCCTGCAGCAGGCAGGCCGTCGACGGAAAAAACATATCCGGCGTCACCGTCGCGACGATGATCAGATCGATGTCCTCGGCCGTCAAGCCGGCCGCGTCCAGCGCCCGCTTGGACGCCTGATACGCCAGATCCGAAGTCGCTTCATCCTTGGCGGCGATTCTGCGCTCGCGGATGCCGGTGCGGGTAACGATCCACTCATCGTTCGTCTCAACCATCCGCTCCAGCTGCTGATTCGTTAGCACTCGCTCCGGCACATATTTGCCCGAGCCGATAATTCCGACTGCCTGTTCAGTCATTCAGGCCCACCCGCTTCCCGCTGATTTCGGCCGAAATCACACGAATGAGATCGGCCCGGACGGCAGAACGCGCCTGCCGAACCGCATTTTTGACGGCCCGCGCATCGGACGATCCGTGGCTTTTGATGACAAGCCCGTTAATGCCGAGCAGCGGAGCGCCGCCGTGCTCCTTATAGTCCATTGTCTTGCGCATGCCGCGCAGTCCGGGCATCATAATCGCCGCCGCGAGCTTGGTCCGCCAATTGCGCGTAAACTCTTCCTTCAGGACGCCGAAAATCGCGCTCGCGGTGCCCTCCATCGCCTTCAATAAAATATTGCCGGAGAAGCCGTCGCACACCAGCACGTCGCAGCTGCGCTGCAGAACATCGCGGGCTTCAACGTTGCCGGCAAAATGAACCGGCGCATCGGCCAGCAGCTCGAACGCCGCCTTCGTCAGTTCGTTGCCTTTCGCTTCCTCGGTGCCGACGTTCAGCAGGCCGACCCGCGGCTTGGCAATGCCGTGCACGCTTGCGCGGTAAATGCTGCCCATCTTCGCATATTGCAGCAAATGCTCCGGCTTCGCGTCCATATTCGCGCCCAGGTCCAGCGCCAATACGCCGACGTTGTCCGTCGTAGGCAGAACGAACGCCAGGGCGGGCCGTTCGATGCCTTCCATTCGTCCGACGATGAGCAGCCCGGTCGTCATCAAAGCGCCCGTATTGCCGGCGGAAATCATCGCATCCGCCTCTCCTTCACGCACCATGCGGCCGGCAACGACCATCGAAGCGTCCTTTTTGCGGCGCACCGCCTTCACGGGCTCTTCATCCGCCGCGATCGTCTCCGACGCATGCCGCAGCTGCAGATTTGCGGGGACGCCCTGCGCAAACTTTTTCACCACGCCGGTATCGCCGACAAGCACGATTGTCGTATCGGGCCATTCCGCCGCAGCCTCCAATGCGCCTTTGACGATTTCCGCAGGGGCGTGATCCCCTCCCATCGCATCAATCGCGATCCGCACGCTCGTCAGCCTCCTCGATTCCATGTTGTCCCGCAGATCGGTAGATGATGAAATGGCCTTGAAAAACCATCTCCTCGCCCACATAAGTAAACACTTCCACCTTGGCCTTGCTTTTGCCGGCGGAGCGCAAGAATGCTTTGGCGATGCATTTTTCCCCGAGCTTTACCTGCCGCACGAAGCGGATGTCGGCGCTCGCCGTAAGCGCGATTTCGTCGTTGATCACCGCCACGGCAAGCGAATTGGCCTGCGCGAACACATGATGGCCGCGCGCGATGCCCGTCCGGGAAAAAATATGCTCCTCGCGGATCTCGAATATCGAGATGCCGCTCCTGTCGAGCTGCAGGTCGACGATATCCCCGATCACTTCGTGCAGCGGCAGCGAGCGCACGGAATCGTAAGAGCGTTCGGCCATCAGCTTCAGCCTCTCCCGCAGCTCGGGAATGCCGAGCTCCAGCCGGTCGAGACGGATCGTCTGGATGCTGACCTTCAACTGCCGGGTCAGCTCACGGTCCGTAATAAACGGATTTTCCTCTATTAATCGGGACAGTTGCTGATGCCGCTGTCGCTTAGGCAGACGTTCCATGAGGCGCACCGCCTTCTGTATTATTGGTAAGCGATAGCCACGGCGGAACGACTGCCGCCAATTCCGCATCTACTATTAAAACCAGGTCCTAATTCAGTATAAATAAAATCGCCGGCGGAATCAACGGTAAACGGCCGCAATTCCTCCCCGCAGGTATGTACGATCGGCGCCTGCAGCGCGGAAGCGCGGCAGCATGACGGGCGGAAGCGTGCAGAGCAAAAAAAATAGCACCTCACTGTAGATGAAGTACTAATCGCCGGACGCCCATCCGGAACCGATGCCGCGGCGAAGGCGGCGGAAGGAACGGCGGACAGACGCCGAGGCGGTTATGTTATTGCTTGATGATCTCTTTCGTCTTGTAGTATCCGCAAACCTTGCATACACGGTGAGCAAGCTTCAGCTCCCCGCACTGCTCGCATTTGACCATGCCCGGTACAGACAGCTTAAAGTGCGTACGGCGCTTGTCGCGGCGCGTCTTGGACGTTCTCCTTTGTGGTACTGCCATGTTTCCCACCTCCTTCAAAGACTTGCGCGATCCGAACGGTGACGTTCAGGATGGTCGGTTCGTTACGATTGTTTAAAAAAATCCTTCAGCGCCGCCATGCGCGGATCCAACCGTTCGCGGGAGCAGCCGCACTCCCCTTCGTTCAGGTTGGCGCCGCATTGCGGGCAAAGACCGTTGCAGTCCTCATCGCAAAGCGGGGCGAAAGGCAGATAAAGCAGAAACGCTTGCTCCACGTAAGGCAGCAAATCAAAGGAATCGCCTTCGACGACGATAACCTCGTCTTCTTCCTCATCCTGTTCCTTATCGTCGGAGGCGGACCGGAAAAACTCACGGAACGGAATCTCGAGCTTCTCGGTCGCGGGCGTCAGGCATCTCGAGCAGGCGAGCTCCAATTCAACGGAAAGCTGCCCTTCCACAAGCACCCCGCCTTCTTCGCCGCGCGCTTCAAGCGCCGCCGCAAGCGGGGTTGAGCGAAGCACGTCCGGCCGATGTTTAAGCAAGGGCGCAACGTCGAGCGACGTATGGAACGACCGCGTTTTGCCTTTGGCGATCAGTTCCTGCATATGAATATTCATAGAATCACTCCAAACAAACAAAAGTAATTATATCGATTCCGCAAGCCTTTTGTCAACTGTTTCCCGGCGTGATATAGTCGGTTTAACAACTTGCACCCCATTTGCGGAGGGATCGGATGCGCACCGTCGGACTGATCGTCGAATATAACCCGTTTCACAATGGCCACCTGTACCATCTTCGGCGGTCCGTCGCCGTTACGCGGGCGGACGCCGTCGTCGCCGTCATGAGCGGCAACTTCCTGCAGCGCGGCGAGCCGGCCCTGGCCGGGAAACGGGCACGGACCGAAATGGCGCTGCGCGGCGGCTGCGATCTTGTGATCGAGCTTCCGGTGTCCTACGCGACCCACGCGGCCGAATGGTTCGCCTACGGCGCCGTCTCCATGCTTGATGCGACCGGCGTCGTCGACGCGCTTTGCTTCGGCAGCGAGAGCGGCGAGATCGCCGCGCTTCGCCGGATTGCGGCCGTCGCCGCGCATGAGCCGGCGGTCTTGAAGGAACGGCTTGCCGAGCGGCTGCGGCGCGGCCAAAGCTACCCCGCCGCCTACAGCGCTGCGCTGCGGGGCTGCTTTGAAGCGGCCGGCGACGCCGAAGCCGCAGCCTTCCCGCTGGAGCAGCCGAACAACACGCTCGGCCTGCATTATTTGATCGCTCTTGAGAGGCTCGGCAGCCCGATCGAGCCGTTCACGATCCGCCGCGAAAAGGCCGGCTACAACGAGCGGGCCGTCACGGACGGCGCCATCGCCAGCGCCACGGCGCTGCGCAAGCTGCTCAACGAACAGCGGCATCCGGAAGCCATTGCGCCCTACGTGCCCGCCTCCACGCTGGCGATACTTGAGCGCGAATGGCGGGCCGGGCGCGCGCCGCTCGGCTGGCACGCTTTTGCCGGCAAGCTGTTTCACATGCTCGTCCGGGCCGATGCGGCCGAGCTCGCCTCCTGCCGCGACGTCGGCGAAGGGCTGGAGCACCGCATCAAGCAATGCCTGCCGCTGCTCCCTTCACTTGATTTCGAGCAGCTTGTCGACGCCGTGAAAACCAAACGCTACACCCGGACAAGGCTGCAGCGGGCCTTGCTGTCCATCCTGCTCGGGCTCCGCAAGGAGGAGGCGCTACCCGCGCTGCTGGAGGACGGACTGCGCTATATCCGCGTGCTCGGCTTCAACGACAAAGGGCAGGCGCTGCTCAAAAGGATGCGCGATTGCGCGAAGCTGCCGGTGCTGCTCGGCTCAGCCCGGCCGCCGGCCCGCTTCCGCCAGCTTGAGCTCGACGCGGCGGCGTCCGCCGTGTACGCGCTCGGTTACGATGCTCCCGCCCCGCGCGACATCGCTTCCGATTTCTACGAGCCGCCGGTCAGAATATGAGGCTTAGGGTTACCGTACGGCCCTGATGGCCTCGTCCAGCGTCGACACTCCGATAATGTCGAAGCCGGCTCCGATGTCTTCCGCTTTCGCTTCCGCCTCTTTAACATTCCCCTCCGGAACGATTAACAAATCGGCTTTGGCCCGATGGGCGGCAATTACTTTAAGCCCCACGCCGCCGATCTCCCCGACCTTGCCGGATGGTGCAATCGTCCCCGTCGCCGCAATCCGGCGCCCTTGCGCCATATCGCCCGGCGTCAGGCGGTCGACGATCTGCAGCGCGAAAACGAGACCGGCGGACGGTCCGCCGACATCCCCCGCCTCGATCGATACGGCATGCGCCGGATCGAAAGTGCGGATCTTCCGCCGTTCGATCAACTCCACGCCGCCGAGCAGCGTGGGCAGCAGCTGAGCCGCAGTGCCCGAGGCCGCATTCGCCGCTTTCTCCGGTGCGCGGACGGCAATCTCGGCGGCCGCGCCGTTCCGCTCCACATCGACTGCAAGTTCGGCCGCTCCCGACCCATAGCCTTGCCTCAGCAGTTCAAGCAGCGCCTCGCCGCTCGCGGCCGGTTCGCCGTTTACACCGGTAATCCGATCGCCCGGCTCGAAACCGGATCGCTTCCCCGCGGTCCCCGCCACGACGAGCGAGTCCGGCAGAAGCTCGTAGCCGATGCCGAGCTGTTTATAAGCCGCTTCGATCGCCTGGCTCTGCGAATCTTCCATTAACACGACCATGCGCGCTGAATATTCCCGGATCGAGCCGCCGCGCAGAAATTTGCTCTTGCTGTAGGCCTCACGGTCCGAACGCCACATCGATTGAGCCGCCGTCCAGAAATTGATGCGCCGGTTCATGTACACCGTCGTAATCATCCATTCTCCTGCGGCGCCCGCATTGTCCGGCTCGGCGGATGATCGGACGTGCGGTGCCGCCGATTCGACGAGCCCCGGCTGAAGCACCACATAAGGCGCCGGGACGTACAGCAATGTGATCATGACGACCGCTGCAGCCAGCGCCCAACGTACCGCGGAGCCCGCCGCGCCCTTGTGCCGTGCCTCCATTATGCGGCTCCCCCTTCGTCCGAGGTCTAATGCCCGTCCCTTCCGCGTACATTGGAATAGCCGTCTCTTCCATTCCTGAAGTTGCGGGTATCCGTCCAGTCGGGAGGTTGCTTGCCATGCTTCGTTCGATCTTGCTAGGAATGCTGCTGTTATCGCTGGCCGCCGCGCTGGTGCTCCATCCCGGCGATTCGTTTCAGGCCGCGTTGCAGGGACTGACCGTTTGGTGGGAAATCGTGTTTCCCGGGCTGCTCCCTTTCTATGTATTGTCGGAGCTTCTGTTTGCGCTCGGCGCGATACACGCTCTGGGCGTCTTGCTGGATCCGCTTATGCGAAAAGCGTTCCGCCTTCCCGGCGATGCGGGCTGGGCGGTCGCCCTGGGGTGGACCGCCGGCTTCCCGTCCGGAGCGGAAGCGGCGGCGCGTTTGAAGCGGGACGGACGCCTGAGTCCCCCCGACGCCCAGCGCCTGATGGCGCTCTCGCATATGCCGAGTCCGGTGCTGATGCTGATCGTGATCGGCGCCGGCTTCATGAACAGGCCCGCGCTCGGAGCGGCCGTTGCGGCCTCCGTATGGCTGTCGGGCCTGCTCCTTGGCTTCCTTATGGCGCGCTTCACGCCCCAAAGCGCAACGTCGAAAAGGCCGGAAGGCACCGGCGGCGGATCCGCCCGGCATCGTTCACTCCCCTCGCGGGTACGGGCCGCAATGGAAGAAGCGCGGAAGCGGGACGGACGCGGTCTCGGCAAAGCGTTGGGCGATGCGGTGGCGACCGGCGTTCAGCGGCTTATGGCCGTGGGCGGCTTCATGATCGCCGGTTCCGTGCTCATCCGGCTGCTTGAGCTGGGACTGCCGGAGATGCTGCGTCCGCTGTCCTATGCCGGAATTTATGAAGCCCATCTCGGCGCATTCGCCGCCGGCCGCGTCCTCCAGTTGTACGGCCTGCCCCTGACGGCGGCCGCGTTGGCCGCATTGCTCGGCTGGAGCGGTTGGAGCGCCCTGCTCGGGGCGCAAAGCGCGGCTTCGGGCGCCGGCCTGAAGCTTGGGCCGTTTGTCACCGCAAGACTGCTGCATGCGGCCCTGGCTTTTGCCGTTGCTTTACCGCTCGCAAAGCCGATCGTGTCCTTGCTCGAGCGGATCGTCCCCGCGCTGTCCGGCGCTTACTTCCCGGCAGAGCCTGTTTTCCGGACGGCGGACGGCGGAGCGATTCAAGCCGAAGGGCTGCGCTTCTTATGGGCGGTCGCTCCCGTAACCTTCGCGCTGCTGCTCGCTTTTTTGGCTGCCGCCGCGCTGCTGTCGATCGCGCTGTCGCAAAATAACCCCAAAAAGTGAAGCGAAGCTCTGCAGCGTATTCCGACGACCGGACTGTTAAGTCCGCTCGCATCGAAAGTTACCTCTAATCGTGGTCGTTCATCTTCGATTTGCAACAATGTAACTTTCGATATTACTTTTCGGGGACCCCGTAAGGATATAAAATTTTTATAAGCAAAACCGGCCAAGCCGGTAACGGCTTGGCCGGTTGTCGTCTCCGACAAACCCCGGATGCGGTCTGACAACCCCAAGCTGCGCCGCAACGGGCTCCCGGCAACTCGCTCCGGACGCGCTGCCGACGCCACCCTCGCCCCAACCGGCTCCTTCATCTAGATCTCCCGCGTATATTTCTCGCGGAGCGCCCACTCCACCTCGGGCGGAACCAAATCCTGCACGTTCCCTTGAAACTTGGCGATCTCCTTCACGATGCTCGAGCTCAGATAGGAATATTTCGGGTTCGTCATCATAAAAATCGTCTCGATCTCGCTGTCCAGCTGACGGTTCGTCGACGCGAGCTGAAGCTCGTAATCGAA
Source organism: uncultured Paenibacillus sp. (assembly GCF_963515335.1). Taxonomy (NCBI): domain Bacteria; kingdom Bacillati; phylum Bacillota; class Bacilli; order Caryophanales; family Paenibacillaceae; genus Paenibacillus; species uncultured Paenibacillus sp. The sequence goes on from NZ_CAUPYC010000027.1 coordinate 25,563, forward strand.
GTCGGAGATCGAACGGATACCGCGGATGATCACATTCGCCTGGCGCGATTTCATATATCGGACGAGCAAGTCGCGGAAGCTGTCGATCTCCACGTTGGGCATGTCCTTCGTCACCTGGCGCAGCAGATCCTTACGCTCATCCACGGTGAACATCGGCATCTTGCTCGTATTGTTCAGCACCGCCACGATCAGCCGGTCGAATTGCTTGGCGGCGCGGTGAATGATGTCCAGATGGCCGAATGTGACCGGGTCGAAGCTGCCGGGGTATACCGCCACCGACACGGGCTTCTCATTAAGCTTCATGCGCGCTGGATCCTCCTTGGCCGTCTGCCGGCCTGTAGTCGTAAATCGCAACCGCCGTTTCGCCGTACAAAGCAAGCTTGCGCAGCTCGAAGCCGCCGAACTTTTCCGCGTACCTGTGGCCCGATTCATGCTCCACCACCACGACCGCGCCCGTTTCGAGCAGCCCGCGCGAGGCCATGTCCTTCATTAGTTCATCCGCGTTCTTCATCCGGTACGGCGGGTCGAGAAAAGCCAGCCGGAAAGCGATGCCCCGCTTCTCCAGCGTCCTCAGCGCCCTTTCGGCCGTGTTGCAATAAACCTCCGCCCTGTCCATCATGCGCGCCGCTTCCACATTGGACCTGACGACGCCGATGCTCTGACGGTCGCTGTCGACGAACACCGCCTTGTCGATGCCGCGGCTTAAAGCTTCGATGCCGAGTCCGCCGGTGCCCGCGAACAGGTCGAGCGCCTGTCCTCCGTCGAAGAACGGCCCGATCATGCTGAACATCGCTTCTTTTACTTTATCCGTTGTCGGGCGCGTATTCATGCCCGGAACCGCTTTAAGCGGCCGGCCCTTCGCCTCGCCCGCAATGACTCTCACGTTCGTGACGCCCCCCTGTGCCATGCGTTTCGTGCAGGTTTCTGTCTGACGCTATCGTACCATATTTTCCCCTGTTGGCAAAAAAGATTTGGTTCCGAGGTATATTCGGCCCGGTTTCGGCAATCCTTAAGTTATCGGCATCGCGAGATGCCGTAGACAACCGCGGAGAAGGCTTACGTTTCCCCATAAGCTCTTCGTCCGGTTTCTCCTCTCCCATGAAAGGGGCCCCCGAAAGGGGGCCCCGAATTTTTTGTGAAAAGCCTTATAAAATAAGACGCAAATTCAACCTCCGGCTGAACGAGCTCCATGTTCTCGGACGGCAGGCTCGTTTCGGGACCAGGAACAGCCTCGGTTCCCGTTCCGCCGGAAGCGCTTTTTGACCCGAACAGCCCGTCAAAGCGACCGCCACCAACATCGCCGCTCCCAGATAAACCAGCCTGCTATTTTTTTGTTTTCTCCCTCATCCTCCTTCACCTCTGCCCTTTTGACGACGCGAATTCCGAACGGGTTTCAGGTATAATGGGGACAACCGTTTTCGCATGAAACCGCAAAGGAGATTCACGTTGATGAGACTGCCGCAGCGTGTCGCCGCAGCGTTGCCCGATGGTTTTCCCGAATGGGCCTGTGAAGCCGACTGGACGCAGGAGACCGTCGGTTTATCCGGGTGCCAGGTGTACCGAATCGCGGCCGCCGGCCAAAAACAGACCGCGTTTGTCAAAATCGCCCCTGACGAGTCGCTCGATTCCGATTACAGGGTGCTCGGCTGGCTGGCCGGGAAGCTGCCGGTGCCCGAAATTCTGTTTTTCGGACAATCGGGCGGCAGCCGCTTTCTGTTGACGACCGCGGTGCCGGGAGAGCACGGCGCGTCCGCCCCGGTTCTTGCCGAGCCCGAACGTTTTGTGACCCTGTACGCGGACGGCTTGAAGCAAATCCATTCCGTCGGCGCCGGGGGCTGCCCTTTCTACCGAAAGCTGGATGTCGTTCTTGAGGAAGCGGCGGAGCGGGTTCGTCGGGGACTGGTCAACGCCGCCCATTTCGATGCGGCGAATCGGGGGAAGCAGCCTTCGCAGCTGTTGGAAGAACTGCTTCGGACGCGTCCGCCGGAGGAGGATATCGTGTTTACACATGGCGATTACTGCGTGCCTAACGTACTGATCGGCCGCTCGGGAATCGGCGGCTTTGTGGACTGGGGCCGCGCCGGCTTGGCGGACCGCTACCAGGATGTAGGAATCGCGCTCCGCAGCCTCAAGTATAACGGGCTGGAGGCACGGTCGGAGATCTTCCTGGAGCGATACGGCATAACGGAACCCGATCAAGCCAAAATCGATTACTACATCCTGCTCGACGAGCTTTTCTGATCCGGGTGGAGCCATGCTGAAAAGGCTGTCCCCTAAGCAGATTGATCCGCTTTGGGGACAGCCTCGAAGGTGACTGGATTATCGGGAGAGGTATTAAACGTCTTCTTCTTCTGCCACTTCTGCCGCTTCTGCCGCTTCGGCGTCCGCTTCCGCGATGCTTTCCTCAGCCGCCGCGTCTTCCGCGACGTCCCCGGATACCGCTTCCTCCGTCTCTTCGACGGCTTCGAGCTCTTCTTCCGTCTCCTCGACGGCTTCGTCCAGCTCCGCGTCCGCTGCCGTTTGCTCAGCCGCCTCGGACAGTTCCAGACCGCTCAATACTTGCTCTTGCTCTCCCATAGCGAATCCCTCCATCATTTTCACATAACGTTTATGTGCAAATCCATTATACATCCGCGTTTATACGGATACTGTCGATTGGTGGAGGCGATTATTAAGTATGTGTTACACTTTCGTTACTTCCTTGTTCCAGGGTAATATACAGGAAAAACATTGAAAAGGGTGATCGCATGAACTCGATTCCGAAGCTGCTGATGGCTGCCGGCGCCGTGCTGTTCATCGTCGGCCTCGTCTGGATGGCGGTCGGCAAGTATATACCGCTCGGCAGGCTTCCGGGCGATATCGCGGTTGAAAAAGAAAACGTCCGCTTCTATTTTCCGATCGTCACGTCCATCGTGGTCAGTGTCGCGCTGTCGCTGATTTTGTACGTTATCCGCTTATTCATGAAGTAGCGCGCCCGGCTCCGATCCCATAAAAAGCTTTCGCGTTCCCGAGCAGCCTGGCCGCTTCCCCGGCTGCGGGCGTTCCCCGCAGCGCCGCGATCCGCACCGCGACGTCGCCCGCCATAACCGGGCTTGTCCGCCTGCCCGCATAAGATCCCCCGAACGGCCATGGCCCGTCCGTCTCGGTCATGATCAGTTCCGCCGGATAGCTGCGGACAAGCGCCATTATCTCCTCTTCGTACGCAACGTCCGGCGTCACCGACACGAAATAGCCGTTCGCCGCCATCCTCCGGATCGTCTCTTCCGGACCTTTGAACCAATGAAAATGCGCCCGCTTCACGCCGTGTTTCTCCAGCAGCGCGCACGCCTTGGCCGCATCGTCATAGACGGCATGCAGCACGATGGGCCGATCCAGCTCGGCGGCCAGCGCCGTGAACCGCTCCAGCAGGCGCACATACGGCGCCTCATCGAATGGTTCGCCCGCCGCCTCGGCTTCGGTGCGCGTATAATACGGCAGGCCGACCTCGCCGATCGCGAACGGCTCGCCCTCGCGGTGCCGCTCGCGAATCCAGGCGAACAGTTCCTCCTCTTCCTCCGCGGACGGCAGCCGCTGCTCGGGGTGGAAGCCGTAGGCCGGCAAAACCCGGTCCGGATCAGCTCTCCACACCCCCCGATTGACCCGGCACGAGGCCAGATTCATCGATACGGCGACGACCGCTTCGGTGCCCGCCGCAAAAGCTTCCCGAAGCAGCGGCTCCCGCTCCTGCTCCTCGTACAAATCCAGGTGAATGTGGCTGTCGATCCACTTCATCCCGCCATGCTCCGACTTCAGCTCCGTCATTCGCAACTCCCCCTTTATGCGGCCGCGGTCTTCGGTCGCTTCGGAACGGTTCGTTCCCGGTACATCGCCGGTCTCAGAAACCGCCTTGCGCCGCCGGCTTCAGCAGCCCGTAAATGTGTTCCTTCAACGCATTGAAAGCCGGCGAGCTCCACAACCGCCCGTCCCGCGGACGCGGGAACGGCACGCCGACCTCCTCAAGCACCGAGGCCGGCTTATCGGACAGCACGATAATCCGGTCCGACAGCAGCAGCGCCTCCTCGATGCTATGGGTGACGAGCAGCACCGACCGCCGGTTCGCCTCCCATATCGACAGCAGCCATTGCTGCATATGCATCCGCGTCAGGGCGTCGAGTGCGCCGAACGGCTCGTCGAGGCACATGAGACGGCGCGGACTGAGCAGCGCCCGCACGAAAGACACCCGCTGCTGCATGCCGCCCGACAGCATATGCGGATAAGCGTCCGCGTAACCCTCCAGCCCGACCCGCATCAGCCATTCGCGCGTCAAGCGGCGCGCTTCGCCGCCGCGCACGCCTGCGATTTCAAGCGCGAGCTCGACGTTGCCGGCCACGGTCCGCCACGGCAGCAGCGACGCCTGCTGCGGCATGTAAGCGATCAGGCCGCGCTCGCCCGTCACCTTGCGGCCGTCCATCCGGATCTCGCCCGAATCCGGCCGCTCCAGGCCGCCGATGATCTGGAACAGCGTGCTTTTGCCGCTGCCCGACGGTCCGACCAGCGACACGAACTCGCCTTCGCCGACCGCAAGCGACACCCCGTCCAGCACCTCAACACCGCCGAACCGTTTCGACACCGCGTTCACTTCCAGCGCGTGCTTCATCAGGTCCCGCCTCCTTCCCGCTTCGGCTGCCAGCGCGCGAACGGACGCTCCGCGAGCACGACACCGACGAACAGCAGCAGGCTGAACAGCACGACGATCGCCGTTCCGGCAAAAACGCGCGCCGTCTCGAACCCATTCGCCGCGAGCTTGATGTAATAACCGAGCCCGTCCTTGGCGCCCAGCCATTCGGCGACGATCGCGGACGTCACGCTGTAGGCGGCCGCGATCCGGAGACCCGAGAACAAAAACGGCACCGAGTTCGGCAGTTCCAGCTTCATAAAGAGGGTCCATCTGCCCGCTCCGATCATGGCCAAATAATTATGCAGCTTCGGATCGCCCTGCCGCAGTCCCGTCACCATCGAAAGCGTAACCGGAAAAAAACAGACAAGCAGGATGAGGACGATTTTCGGCAGTTCCCCGAAGCCGAGCCAAATGACGAGCAGCGGCCCGAGCACGATGACCGGTATGTTCTGCGACAGAATAAGAATCGGCGACAAAGCCCGCCGCGCGCCTGGCACCAGATGCAGCAGCACCGACAGCAGCACGCCCGCCAGCGCGCCGAGCGCGAGGCCGATCAGCGTGCGCGCGCCCGTAGCGAGCGTATGGGACCAGAGCCTCGCGCGGACATCGTCCCGCAGCGCCTCCCGGACCACTTCAACCGGACCGGGGAGCCGGTAAGCGGGGATGTCCCAAAGGGCGACGGCGCCCTGCCACAAGGCCAGGAAAACGGCAATGACCGCCAGAGGCGGCCATCCTTTGCGCAGGCTATTGCCCATCGGGATATTTCTCCAGCAGACGGCCCATCGAGGCGCCGTCCTTCGGATTGTAGTAGATTTTGATCTGCGAAATGACGGACGGACAGCCCATCTCCGCCATCGCCTCGTTCATATCCTTCACCACCGCAAGCAGCCGGTCCATATCGCCCTCCATCGTCGTCTCGAGCGGCGCGACCCGGTAAGGCAGCCCCGTCGCCTTGACGATCTCGATTGCCCGGTCGACATACGGAATGACGCTTTCCCCGTTCGGCGTGTGCGGCAAAATTTGAATGCTCAGCAGCGCGTCGGCCATCGTTCCCCATCTTCCTCTCGTTCAAGCTTCATCCGCCGTTATTGCGGCAGAAAGTCGTTCGTGAACGCCTTCTGCGGGTCGAACTCGCCCTCGAGCAGCTTGCGCTCGGTCATCCACTCCGCGTAATTCGACCATACCTCAAGCTTCTGCTCGCCCCAGCGGGCCGCGTCGTCACGGTACTTAGGGGCCAGCCATTTCTGGCTCGCCTTCACGAGCTCCTTGTTCAAATCGGGCTCTGCCGCAATCAGCACATCGGCCGCCTCGCCGGGATTGTCGATCGCGAAATTATAGCCTTCCGCCGCGCCCTCGACGAAAGCGCGCACGATGTCCGGCTTGTCCGCGATCATTTTCTCGCTCGTGGCGAGCACCGGCGTGTAGTAATCCAGCTTGTCGCTGTAGTCGGTCAAATAAACCATATTGATCGGCTCGCCCCGCAGCTCCGCCTCGACGCCCGTCCACGCGTAATAGATCCAGGCAAAATCGATGTCCCGCTTCACCGAGGTGAAAAAGTCCGTGACGCCCGTGCTGACGATTTCCACCTTGCTTACGTCGGCGCCTTCCGCCTGCATGATCGACCCGATGACGGCCTCTTCGACCGGCGAGCCCCAGCCGCCGTACTTCTTGCCCTCGAAATCTTTCGGCGTCTTGATGTTCTTATCGACCGGCGAAGCGAAGCCCGACGTGTTGTGCTGAATCACGGCCGCCAGCGACACGATCGGCACCTGCTGGGTGCGCGCCATCGTCAGCTGCTCCTGGTAGCTGACGCCGAACTCGGCTTCGCCCGAAGCGATCAGCTGCTCGACCGTCCCTTCGCCCGGCTGCACGATCTCCACGTCCAGTCCGCGTTCGCGCCAGAAGCCTTTGTCGCGCGCGACGTAGAGCCCCGTATGGTTCGTATTCGGCGTCCAGTCGAGCATCACCTTCACCTTCGCGAGCTCTTCCGTCCCGTCTGCAGCACCGTCCGTGCCCGCTTCGCCGTTCGTTCCCCCAACGTTCGCGGCGGCATTGCCGCCTCCGGCGTTGCCGGCGTTCTCCCCGGCCGCGCCGTTATTTCCCCCGCCGTTATTGCCGCCGCTTCCGCAGCCCGCCAGCGCCAGCATAATCGCCAGCAAGGCGACGCTCCATTTCCAGCCTTTGCGAACCTTGTTCCTCATGTCTTGTCCCTCTCTCTTCCCCCACCCATATTTCGACAACAAAAAAACGCCCCCGATCCCAAGGCGTCTATTCGCGTGACAACCGCCACCCCTTCGCGCTCCGCAAGCGAAACGCGCGTCAAAGCGCGGCTTACCGTGTTCCTACGCTGGCATTATCCAGATCAGGTATAAGGGTCGGTATCGTATAGCGGGATACCCTCTCAGCCGGCCTGCCCAGCTCCCCCGGTGCTTATTCGATTGTCGTTATGCCTATTATAGCAAAACCGCGGCAAAATTCCACCGTTGCGACATGTATGTATACTAATCTTTAAGACTGGCGGTTTGCAGTTTGCAGATCTCTTCTTAATCGGAGTATGTCTCCCGTGACTTTCTCCGATCGTTCATAGGCCTTCGCGGCCAAGGCATCGATTGTCCTGGCGCTGGTTCTGTTGTCGGCTGCCGCATGGAATAATTGCTCGAATACCGCCTCCGCGCGGGACACCGAAGCTTCGCTGCAGGCCGCGTACTCTTTGCCGGCACAGACAAGCTCGGCTGTTTTCGACACGGATTCAAGTATCGCCTTGACGGTGTCCGTAATCTCGTCCGCCGATCGCTTCGTTTGTGTCGCAAGCTTCCTTATTTCATCAGCCACGACGGCAAAGCCCCTTCCATGCTCGCCGGCTCTCGCCGCTTCGATCGTCGCATTGACGGCAAGCAGGTTGCATTGATCGGCCAATTCACGGATCAGGGCGGACACTTGGTTGACGCCGTTCGCCCGCTTCTGCAGATCTGTCATCTGGATCTCTTGCTTGATCGTGCGCTCAGCGAAACCGGAGAACGCCTCACCGACGCCGTTCAGCTCATTTTTCCCTTTTAACGTCAGGTCGACCATCTTCTCGGACAATGCGTCTCCTTGGGCGCTCGATCGGCGAACGGCCGTGACAGCCTCGTTAATCTCCAGCATCATACGCTCGGCTCCCAGGATTGTATTGACTTGAGATTCTATAGCCTGTTTCTGGAGCAACCGGGAAATATCGAGCAGATCGGCAACCGACAGAATTCCGGCAAGCTTGCTTCCGTCGGTAACGACGACACAATCGTAGAACGATGCTCCCTCCCGTCCGAGCGCCCGATCCAAGAGCTCGTGGGGCGGCACCGATTTGTCGACGATGAACGGCTTCGGATCCATCAGCCGGTCAACCGGCTTTTCATAATACAGGGCGGTGCCGAACCGCCTGCTCAGGTTTCTGAAAAAACGGTCCCGCATAATGAGCCCGACGGGTGCCTGTTCCTCGTTGCAAACGACAAAACATTCGGCGTCCGCATGGAGCTCGAATAATTTGGCCGTATGCTCGCAGGAATCGGTCGGATGAACGGATATAGCCGGACGGACGGCATCCGAAATCACCGGCGAACGATAGCCGGGCCGCTCTTCGACTTCCGGTATAATCACCGGAATTGACGTTTGTTCCATCCGTTTTGCCACTAACATGCTACCCCTTCCATCTCCTCTAATCTCTGTCTTTTACCAAATCTTAATTGACCATGATCAAATGAGATGCCTGGGTGTGTAAAGCGTATGTTAAATTTCGACAAAAATCGGTCACACCGCAAGTCCGCGATTCAACTCTGATTGCGGTTAATGAACGGCGCCGTCGTTTCTTCAGGTTGCCGCACCTCATTTTCTCCGTAGAATTTACGATCCATCTCAATATTCACCTGCTCGACTATTGTTTTGTCCGAAGGCGACCCGTCTTCGTTATGTTCCTTCTCAAGATCCAATTCGATACCAGCCTTTCAGGTGGATGTATGTTCGTTATCATGTCCTGGGAAAAACATGATGCAAAAATTACTTGCCTTCCTGGACAAACCGCACAATCCTGCTTTTGATCGAATCGCGCACCTCGCGGAACTGGGCCATAATTTGTTCTTCCGTACCCGTCGCTTTTGCGGGATCGTCGAAGCCCCAGTGCCACTTGGTTACATTCCGGTTCACAATCACCGGGCAGTGTTCGTCCGCATGGCCGCAAAGCGTAATAACGTAATCTGCACGGTTCAAAGTATCGGGATCGATAACATCTGACGTGTTGGAACCGATATCCACCCCTGCTTCTTTCATGACCTGCACGGCGCGCGGATTTAATCCGTGCGCTTCAAGTCCGGCGCTTTTCACCTCGTATTTATCGCCGCCCAAGGCTTTTAAGAACCCGTCGGCAATTTGGCTCCTGCAGGAGTTGCCTGTGCACAAAAAATAAACAAGCGGTTTTTTCTCCATCGTTGACGCACTCCCTTAGTTATCATGATTATTTTGGCAAAACATTATGCAATGCGGTTAAACACGCTGGTGCCCTCTTTTCGCCTGCTTGTTCGCCCGAATCAGGTTCACAACCAAAGCGGCGCCCGCAATGGCCAAGCCGATCGTGCCGATAGAAATCCAGATGTTCACATTGGATGAATGAATAAATCGAAGCCATAAGTAAAGCCCCGTAAGAGTCATGAACAAAGTAGGCACCGTCAAGATGATTCCGATTTTAAAATAATAACCCCAGCCGATCTTCACGCCTTTGCGGGAAAGCACATGCAGCCACAAAAGAGTGGCCAGGGATCCGATTGGCGTTATTTTCGGCCCCAAGTCGGAACCGACCACATTCGCGTAAATGAGCGCCTCGCGTATGACGCCTTGCGTCTGCGTTCCATTGACGGCCAGCGCATCGATCATCACGGTCGGCATATTGTTCATGATGGAAGACAGGAAGGCAGCGATAAAGCCCATGCCGATGGTTGCGATGAAAAGCCCTTTGTCCGCGACGGATTGAATAAAGGACCCAAGCACGTCCGTAAGTCCGACATTTCTTAAACCATAAACGACGACATACATGCCGATGGAGAAAATGACGACTGCCCAAGGCGCATCTTTGACCAATTTTGCCGTATGGATTACGGGGCTTTTACGCGCTGCCAGGAGGAACGCTGCGGCTGCCGCGCCGGCGATGACGGACACCGGAACAGCGGCCGGCCCGCTCAGGAAATAAGCCGCCAGCAATACGGCCAGAATGACCCAGGACCACTTAAACAACCTCATATCTTTGATTGCTTCGTGCGGCTTTTTGAGTTGGGCGAAATGATAGCCTTTGGGAATGCTCTTGCGGAAGTAAAGGTGGAGCACCAGCAAACTGGTCCCGATGGAGAAAAAATCAGGCACAATCATTCGGCTGGCATATTCGGCAAAACCGATTCCAAAATAGTCTGCCGATACGATGTTCACCAAATTGCTCACAACAAGCGGCAAAGATGCCGTATCCGCGATAAAGCCGCTTGCCATAATAAACGGCAAAACCATTTTTTCATCAAACTTTAAGGCGCGCACCATCGCCAGAACGATCGGCGTGATGATGAGGGCCGCCCCGTCGTTGGCGAACAAAGCGGCCACCGCCGCGCCGAGCAGAATGATGTAAACAAACATTAATATGCCGTTGCCGTTTGCAAGCCGCGCCATATGCAACGCGGCCCATTCGAAAAAACCGATTTCATCCAGGACTAGCGAAATCAGAATGATGGCCACGAATGCCAAGGTGGCATTCCAGACAATACCCGTCACCGTGATGACATCGGTGAAAGACACGACGCCGAATACTAAAGCGAGAACCGCCCCAACTGCGGCAGACCAACCGATATTCAAGCCTTTAGGCTGCCAGATCACAAAGGCGAGGGTCACGAGAAAAATGACAAGCGCGGTTGAAATCATGCTTGCTCCTGCACCTCACAGTCGTTTCCTTTTAAGGCTTCAATCTTGTCTTTCATGGACGGCAAATGGTCTAAAATGCCCCGGAGATACGGTTTGACAGGTAAGCTGAGGGAATAATAAACCCATTGTCGTTTACGGGTTTCATTTACCAGCCCCGCTGTCTTTAATTTTCGCAGATGTTGACTGGCGTTCGGTTGGGACATGCCGGTAAGATCGACAATATCGCATACGCAAAGCTCCCTCTCGTTCAACAACGCAATAATGGACAGCCTTGTTTTATCCCCCAACAGTTTAAACACTTCAGCCATCTCATCCATACGATCCTCCATTTGTTACCCCCTCTTGGTCTCATCTCCATCACAAGAAACGATCCAACCACTTCATCATTATATAATGATTAAATTATATAATCAAATGCTGATATTATGGGCGAAAAAACCCCGAGCACAGGTGGTTGCTAATCACCCATTCAGCAGCGTCGGGGAATTTATCGTACCTAGGCAAGCAATGAGGTTACGCGTTCAAATCCGGACGTTTGCCGGTCACAAGATAAACCACGCTCTCTCCGATATTTGTCGCATGGTCGCCGATGCGTTCGATGTAGCGGCCGACGAAGCTTAAATTCATCACCTGATTGGCGTTCTTCGGATCCTCGATCATCAAGGCGAACAAATCCATTAAGATTTGGCTGTAAAGCGCATCTACCGCATCGTCATCCTTCGCCATTTTGTAAGCCAAATCCACACTCTCGCGAATAAACGCCTGTGTCGACTCGTAAATCATCGTCTGAACGGTCTCCGCCATCCGCGGGAGGTCGACAAGCGGTTTGATGAGACGCTGTCCCTCGAAGCGCACTACCGCCTTTGCGATATCCACTGCCAAGTCAGCCATGCGCTCCAAATCGTTCGATATCTTGAAAGCGACCAGTATCCGGCGCAAATCCTTGGCGACCGGCTGTTGCGTGGCAATCAGTCTCGACCCGATGTCCGTAATTTTTTCTTCCATCTGGTTGATTTCGGAATCTGCCCTGATGATCAGTTTGGCTTGCTCTATATCGACCGCCGCCAATGCCTTCATCGCTTCAGAAAGCGCATTTTCCACTCTTCCGCCCATCTCCACGATCAATTTATTCAATTCCTCTAATCCTTGGTCGAATTCAATCCGTCTTGTCATAATCGGGTTCCCTCCTATAAATGATGCCGCTGTGTGTTATCCGAAGCGCCCGCTGATGTAGTCCTCGGTTCGTTGATCGCTCGGATTGGAGAACAGCTTTTCCGTACCCGCATACTCAATGACCTCTCCATTCAGGAAAAAGACGGTTTGATGGGATACGCGAGCCGCTTGATGCATATTATGCGTGACCATAACGATCGTATAACGATCCTTCAGCTCTTGCGCAAGTTCTTCGATTTTCAAGGTTGAAATCGGGTCCAGCGCAGAGGTTGCTTCATCCATAAGCAGAATGTCAGGGTTAACGGCCAGAGCGCGCGCGATGCACAAACGCTGCTGCTGCCCGCCGGAAATACTCAATGCCGAGCGTTTCAGGTGATCTTTTACCTCGTCCCACAGTGCGGCCGCACGCAAACTGTTTTCCACGATCTCATCAAGCTCTTTCTTTTTTGTGATGCCGTGCAGACGCGGCCCGTACGCGATATTGTCGTAGATCGATTTCGGAAACGGATTCGGCTGCTGGAATACCATACCGACTTTTTTCCGCAATGTTTCGACATCCACCGCGTCGGAATACAGTTCCGTACCGGCGATTCTGATACTGCCCTCGATTCTTGTCCCGGGTATCATATCGTTCATTCGGTTAAGCGTCCGCAGCAGCGTCGATTTACCGCATCCCGAAGGGCCGATGAAAGCGGTGATCGCCTTCTCGGGAATTTCCAGGGTTACGTTTTTCAAAGCGTGGAAATCACCGTAAAACAAATTCAGCTTCTGGATATCGATTAATGATCGCATAGTGATCCTCCGGTTTCTGGTATCATTTGTATTTCTGATATTTGTTTCGCAGCAGGATCGCCGAGAAGTTCATCAGCAGCAGCAACGACAGCAGCACGATAATGCCGGCGGCCGCGAGTGCATGAAACTCTTGCTGCGGACGGGACAGCCAGTTGAAGATTTGGATCGGCATAACCGTAAAAGAGTCCATCACGGAATTCGGAAGAAAAGCGACAAAGGTAAGCGCGCCGATCATCACGAGCGGGGCCGTTTCTCCGATCGCCCTCGATATGGCCAGGATGACGCCGGTCAGGATTCCCGGAAACGCCGATGGAAGCACGGAACGGGACACGGTCTGCCATTTGTTGGCGCCCAGTGCGAAGGAAGCGTCGCGCCGCGATTTAGGCACCGCCCGTATCGCTTCCTGAGCCGAGACGATAATGATCGGCAAAACGAGCAGGGTCATCGTCAAGGTTCCGGCCATCAAACTGCGCTCCAAGTTCAGCAGGCGGACGAACAGCGTCAAACCCAGAATCCCATACACAATGGAAGGAACGCCGGCAAGCGTGCTGATGTTCAATTGGATCAAGCGGGTAAAACGGTTCTTGCGCGCGTATTCCTCGAGATAAATGGCTGCGCCTACGCCGAGAATGAAAGAAATCGGAGCCATGAGAACGAGCATATAGATCGTTCCGACTATCGCGGATTTCATCCCGGCTTGGCTGGCCCTGCGGGACGGATAGTTCGTGAACAGATCCGGCTGCAGCTTCGCGGCGCCGTCCACCAGAATGGTCACGAGCAGAGCCATCAGCGCAAGCACTCCGATGGAGGTGCTTAGAACAAATACAATATGGAGAATAAAGTCCGTCCTTCGGCGGCCGGCGATCTGCCCCCGATCGGCATCCTGTAGCATGCTCATCGTTAATACTCCTCCCGGAATCGTCTTGCCACATATTGGGCGAGAATATTAAGCAGAAAGGTAATGACGAACAACGTCATACCGACGGCAAAAATCGTGCCGTATTCAAGGGTGCCTTGCGGCGTATCTCCCAAGCTGACCTGTACGATGTAAGCGGTCATCGTCTGAATGCTCTCCAGCGGATTTGCAGTCAATTTCGGAGTCGCTCCCGCGGCGACGGTCACGATCATCGTTTCTCCGATCGCGCGGGAGAAGGCCAGCACCGCCGATGCCACAATCCCGGACAAGGCTGCAGGAACCACAATGCGCAGAGCGACCTCCAGGCGGGTGGCTCCGAGCGCGTACGCGCCGTCCCGGAGGCTCCGCGGGACCGAGCTCATCGCATCCTCGCTAAGCGACGATACCATCGGAATCGTCATGATCCCTACGGCAATGCCTGCGCTCAGCGCATTGAACACACCGATTTCCGGGATAAAAAACTGAATGACGGGCGTAATGAATGTCAAGGCAAAATAGCCGTAAACAATGGTCGGCACGCCGGCCAGCACCTCGAGAACCGGTTTGACAATCTTACGGACGCGGGCGGTGGCATACTCGCTCAAGTAGATCGCGCTTGCCAGACCGACCGGGATGGCGACTATGCAGGCGATGACCGTGATCAGGAACGTGCCGCTGAGCAGCGGCAGGATGCCGAACGATTTCGGCTCAATCAGCGGAGACCACTTCGTTCCCGCAATAAAATCCGCAAACGGCACTTCTTTAAAAAAGTTGTATGTTTCAGTAAAGAGCGTATAAACAATTCCTATTGTAGTCACAATCGAAACGGCCGCGCACAGAAACAGAACGATCGGCATAATCCGGTTAAGAAAAGAACCTCTGCTGTTCTTGAAACTGTACGTATGCGATTGGAGATTCTGTGCGCGATCGGCGCCTTGCAAACCGTTATCCTGCATGTCTGGGACATCTCCTTGTCTTCCCGATTGTTCGATATGCTGACGCAGAAAAATGTGATGCCTCTTCGGACACCACATTCCTCCCCTTATTGCCAGAAGTTACCCCTGAAGCTTTGCCGCTTCTTCCTGGTACTTCTCGTCCGGCAGCGGGATATAACCGACTTCGCCCGCCATGTTGCCGATATTCTCAATATAATACTGTACGAAGGTTTTCACTTCCGGTCGTTCCATTTCTTTCTTGTTCACGTAGATGAACAGCGGACGGGAAAGCGGGGCGTACGAGCCGTCTTTGATCGTTTCCATGGTCGGTTCGATCGGGCCCTTGCCGCCGTCGATCGGAACGACTTTCAGCTTGTCCTGGTTTTCCTCGTAATAAGCGAAGCCAAAGTACCCGATGCCGTTCTTGTTGCCGCTCACGCCTTGTACGAGCGTGTTGTCGTCTTCGCTGAAGCTGATTTGCGCGTCGTTGCGGATGCCTTTTTTATCCAGAATCGCTTCGTTGAAGTAATCGTACGTGCCGGAGTCCGCGCCCGGCGAGAACATTTTGATTTCCTCGGCCGGCCAGCCGGAGCGCACGTCCGCCCAGGTTTTCACCGTGCTGCCCGTTGCAAACATTTTGTTCAGTTCTTCTACCGTCAGCTTGTCGATGAAATCATTCTCCTTGCTTACGACAACCGACAATCCGTCATAAGCCACGCTCAATTCCGTGTATTCAATGCCTTTATCCTTGCATGCGGCAGCTTCTTCGTCTTTGATCGGACGGGAAGCGTCCGCGATGGCAATTTCGCCGTTGCAGAACTGCTTGAAGCCGCCGCCGGTACCGGAGACGCCCACCGTTACACGGACATCGCCGTTTTCTCTGCCGAACTCTTCAGCCGCCGCTTCCGTCAGCGGGAAAACCGTACTCGAACCGTCGATTGCGATCGTGCCGGACAAAGCCGCGGCTTCGTTCTGCCCGCCCGCTGCCCCGCCGTCGCCGTTCGCCGCTTTGCCGCAAGCAGCCACAATCAGCGCCATCACCATGAACAGCATCAAGAGCCCCTTACGTTTGTTACGGTTGTACAACCAGACCACTCCTTTTTATTGCCCTTCTGATATGTTTGGGATACACCATAAAAATGATCATACAAAATTTTTGTAAACTTTAAACACACGTTTTGTTAACGCTGTGTAAAATGGCGGGCCATTACGATGAATTCACTTCATTTTTTGCACAAAAAGGGAGTTTTATTCATAGCGTTGGTCACGCTATGAAGCAGAACGGCAGAAAAAAGCGATGCCTCCAATTCGAGAGACATCGCTTTTTTTTGTTTTCTGTCAAACGCGGCTTATGCTTCGAGCTTTGCCGCTTCTTCCTGGTACTTCTCGTCCGGCAGCGGGATATAACCGACTTCGCCCGCCATGTTGCCGATATTCTCAATATAATACTGTACGAAGGTTTTCACTTCCGGTCGTTCCATTTCTTTCTTGTTCACGTAGATGAACAGCGGACGGGAAAGCGGGGCGTACGAGCCGTCTTTGATCGTTTCCATGGTCGGTTCGATCGGGCCCTTGCCGCCGTCGATCGGAACGACTTTCAGCTTGTCCTGGTTTTCCTCGTAATAAGCGAAGCCAAAGTACCCGATGCCGTTCTTGTTGCCGCTCACGCCTTGTACGAGCGTGTTGTCGTCTTCGCTGAAGCTGATTTGCGCGTCGTTGCGGATGCCTTTTTTATCCAGAATCGCTTCGTTGAAGTAATCGTACGTGCCGGAGTCCGCGCCCGGCGAGAACATTTTGATTTCCTCGGCCGGCCAGCCGGAGCGCACGTCCGCCCAGGTTTTCACCGTGCTGCCCGTTGCAAACATTTTGTTCAGTTCTTCTACCGTCAGCTTGTCGATGAAATCATTCTCCTTGCTTACGACAACCGACAATCCGTCATAAGCCACGCTCAATTCCGTGTATTCAATGCCTTTATCCTTGCATGCGGCAGCTTCTTCGTCTTTGATCGGACGGGAAGCGTCCGCGATGGCAATTTCGCCGTTGCAGAACTGCTTGAAGCCGCCGCCGGTACCGGAGACGCCCACCGTTACACGGACATCGCCGTTTTCTCTGCCGAACTCTTCAGCCGCCGCTTCCGTCAGCGGGAAAACCGTACTCGAACCGTCGATTGCGATCGTGCCGGACAACGCCACGTTGTCCGCTTGGCCGCCTGCGTTTGTTTTGTTTTCGGCCGCTTGTCCTTCGCCGCCCGCTGCCCCGCCGTTGCCGTTCGCCGCTTTGCCGCAAGCAGCCACAATCAGCACCATCACCATGAACAGCATCAAGAGCCCCATACGTTTGTTACGGTTAAACAACCAGACCACTCCTTAAGTTCTGTTTTTTGTGTCAAACCTTACAAAAAACATCTTACCTAGTGTTTGTAAATCCAATACGCGTATTTTGTAAATTTCATGTTAAAATTCGAGTCCGGTACAGGTTTTGTCGAAAGATTGAATACAACTCGCGATTGTGCCATCCCTCTCCACCAAGCAACCAAAACGAAAAGAGTCCAAAATTCTACAAGAGAATCTCGGACTCTTTCACGATACGCGTTCGTTATTTGATGCGTTTCAGTTGGGTTTTGTACCAATTGTCGGACAAAGCCACGAAACCTATTTCTTTGGACAATTTGCCCGCGTTCTGCAAGTAGAATTGCGTAAACTCCTTTACTTCGGGACGAGTCAATGCTTTTTTATTAACATAAATGAAAAGCGGCCTCGATAACGGAGCATACGTACCATTTGCAATCGTTTTAGGGGATGGAGCGATTGCGCCTTTACCTGCATCGATCGCCACGACCTTCAGCTTGGATTTATTTTCTTCGTAATACGAATATCCGAAATAACCGATCGCATATCTGTCGTTGGCTATACCCGATACGAGAGTGTTGTCGTCTTCGCTGAAAGACATTTGCTTGTCGTTCCGGCTGGATTGCGCCTTGCCGTTGATCGCTTCCGTGAAATAGTCGAATGTACCGGAGTCCGATCCGGGGGAGAAAATCTTAATCGTCTCGTCCGGCCAGTTTGTTCTTACATCCTTCCAGGTCTTAACTGTACTTTCCGGTTTGAAAATCGCATTTAATTCTTCAACCGTCAACTTGTCGACAAATTTGTTTTCCTTACTTACAATAACGGACAAACCGTCATAAGCCACCGTTAATTCAAGGTATTGTATTCCTTTTTCCTTGCACGCTTTTTTCTCGGAATCTTTAATCGGACGGGATGCATTGCTGATTGCCGTTTCTCCCTCGCAAAAACGTTTGAAGCCGCCGCCGGTACCCGAAACGCCCACCGGAACACGAACACCTTTATGTATCTTGCCGAATTCTTCAGCTACCGCTTCCGTTAACGGAAATACCGTACTGGACCCGTCGACATCGATCGACCCCGTCAATTTTGCAGGCGCCGCCTGGGCTGTCGTTGTAAACAACAGACCGATAGCGGCCATAATCAAGACCGGTTTGCTGATCCATTTTTTAAACATTGTCATGCACTCCTAGTTTCATTTTTTTCTTTTACGATTGAATAAGTGCCGGACACTTCCACTAACATGCCCCCGAAAACGGTCTCGATAAATGCCGCGGAAACATAGAGCCGTCCATCCGCAAAAGTAAGCATGCCTTCCTCGAAGAAAAATTGCTTGCCATTATACAACGCGGATTTTTCCACTGCATCGATGATAATACTCAGATCTTCCAGTTCGATAATTGCGGATTTTGTTTCATGATCCCATTCGATTGCGGCCCCCAGATCATTCAAAACTTTTCTGGCCTGAACCAGGTTCCCCGCAGCGCTTTGCTGTTGAGCGGTTACTGCAGGTGAATCGGATTCCGCCGCAGCTGCAGACATGCTTACGGAAGTGAGCATAACAGCAGTGCCAAGAAGGATTGACAGTTTTCTCTTCATCTACATCCTACTTTCATGATTTTGTGGTGTTCCAAACATAGGTACTGATTGACTCCATTCGATCTTAGGATAAATTTGTTAAATTATGCGCATTCCATTGTTTCCTTGCTGTAAAATAGCAGTTAAGATTTTGTAAATCGGTATAAAACAAGAAGTCGACGAACTGTTTTTTTGCTGCTTGCGAATCATTTGAATCATCGGAAATTCCTAAAAGCCGATCCCCTCGCCCTGCATGACGTCGTTCCTCAGCACGCTCATCAGAATAATATCGTGGTAGCGGCCGTTATAGTAATGCGCCTCCCGGAGCCGTCCCTCCTCCCTGAAGCCGCATTTCAGATAGCATCGATAGGCCCGCGTATTATAATCGTACACCTGCAAATAAAGCCGGCGCAGGTTCATCCGGTAAAAAACGAAGCTCCGCATCAAACGGATCGCCTCCGTTCCATAGCCTTGCCCGAACAGTTCCTTCACTCCGATCACGAGTCCGAGCTCGGCCGAACGGTTTTTCCAATCCAGGCGAAAAAGATCGATCTGGCCGATATAGCTTTCCGACTGCAGATCGGCGATGACGAAGCCTTTATGGTCGGATCCGCCGGCCATCGCTCCCTCAAGAAACGCCGTAGTGGCCGGCTCCGAATGGGCATATAAGAAAACATCCGACAGCAGGTTCGTGACTTCAGGGTCGTTCACCCATCGCCGCATCGCGGCAAAATCGTCCCTGCGGTATTCGCGGAGCATGATCCGCTTTCCGTACAAACGCGCCATGCGCAGCCATCCCCTTTTTCCACCGCAGGACCCGTCCTTCACTCATCCGTTGCGAATCGCCGATTGCGGTGCGTCGTGTTTTTCCGATGATTATACTACCGTTTCCCGGCCGCCCGCAATCCATTCCCGCCACGGCAAAAACCCCCGCTTCCCGGGGGTTTCGCTTTTCGTCGCCGCGCGCTGACGCAGAGCGGTTATTTCAAGTACAGCCGGGCCCTCTCTTCCCATATCGCGCCCGGCTCCAGGCCGAACAAACCGATTTCCTCAGCGGGCAGCGCCACGTTCGGCGCATTGACGAGGTTGATTTGCGGCTCCGGACAGAAGAAGCCTTCAGTCGCGAAGTTGTTCCAGATCATCCACTGCTTGTAGGAGGTGCCGACGTCGTAGACGAGCGTCAAACCGAGCTTCGTGTCCGTCAGCTCCATCCGGTTGCGTCCGTTCTGCGGCGCCGCCGTATAATGGTTGTCCATCTCCGCGAAAAACGGATAAACGCCTTCGCCGCGCATCTGCTCCTCTTCCGGCGTCAGCTTCTGGAATTGGCCGGTCGGCAGCATCCGCTCGTCAAGCTCCCAACGGTTGCCGAGCGTCAGCTTCAGCCGGTAATCCTTCGCATTCCCTTCCGGCGCGAAAGGCGCGTTAACCGCGGTATGGAACGCAAGCAGGCAAGGCATCGTCTCGCTGCCCTCGTTGCGAATCAAGACCTGCTGGGACAAGCCCAGCTCGCTAAGTCCGTACCGCAGCGCAATGGTAAAGGCAAAAGGCAAAAACTCATACATCCTATGCGTTTCCGTCACCTTGAGCGAAACCTCGGCATAGCTCTCCCGTTCGTTCGAACCGAAGTGGATCAGCTCCCACTCCGACAAGTGGGCATAGCCGTGCAAATGATTGCCGGTGCTCGCTTCGTTCACGGGGAACTGATACGTCTTCCCGTTCCATGCGAATTTGCCGTCTTCATACCGGTTGGGCGGAAAAAGAACGGGGATGCCGTAAATGCCGGGATTCGCCTTGAACGCTTCCATCTCGTCCGGCTCCGGCTCATGCAGAAAACGGCTTCCCGTCTCGTTATCCCTGAACGCAATCAGGTTGCCGCCGATTTCCGGAAGCAGCGCCGCCTCGAAGCGGCCCGCCTTCAGCCAGACCGCTTTTTCCCCTTGATAAATGCCTTCGAACGCTTCATAGAAAGCCATTGCGCCATCGTTCCCCTTTCTTGATCATCTAAGCTTGAATAACTACGACTAGAATACCACATTCCCGTCGCTCATGCGCCTATCCGTGCGCCGTCCCGATTCATTTCGTTAATTTCGTATAGATTCGACACTTCCCTGTTTCAAAAATCGATCAATCGGGTATATAACCCATTGGATTCTATTTAAACGGCGTCGCCGGTCCGACTACGACCGCGATTCGATCTTTTTCTACAGCAGAGTGGATCTTACTAATTACGTGAGAGAGGATAGTTGCCATGTCGGAGCAGGATCGCAAGCAGGAAGCGGGCAAGGATCAACTCGATACGGGCGAATTGCTCAACGCGTTGATGGCGCTTAAGAAAGGAAACTTCTCGCACCGGATGTCTTATGATTATACCGGCGTCGCGGGGAAGGTTGCGGACACATTCAACGAGATCATGGACATCCAGGAAGCGTTCGTGAACGAGGTGCAAACCGTTGCCCGCGTCGTGGGCAAGGAAGGCATGCTTTCCCGCAGATTCGTCCACAAAAATATGGGCGGCGCGTGGGAAACGACGATCGAGTCGCTGAACGGGCTTGTCGTCGACCTCATTCAACCGACGAGCGAGATGGTCCGCGTTATCAACGCGGTCGCGCAAGGCGACCTGTCCCAGAAGGTGGAGCTTGAATTCGAAGGCCGCGCCCTGACGGGCGAATTCCAGCGCTCGGCGAACAATATCAACATGATGGTGAATCAGCTCAGCACGTTCGCTTCCGAGGTCACGCGCGTCGCGCGCGAGGTCGGCACCGAGGGCATCCTCGGCGGCCAGGCCGACGTCAAGGGGGTGTCCGGCACGTGGAAGGACCTGACCGACAGCGTGAACAACATGGCGAGCAACCTGACCGATCAGGTGCGCAACATCGCCGCGGTGACGACGGCCGTCGCCAAGGGCGACCTGTCCAAGCAAATTACCGTTAACGCGAAGGGCGAAATTCTCGAGCTCAAAAATACGATCAACACGATGGTCGACCAGCTCTCCACCTTCTCGTCCGAGGTTACGCGCGTCGCGCGGGAGGTCGGCACGGAGGGCAAGCTCGGCGGCCAGGCCGACGTCAAAGGCGTGTCCGGCACGTGGCGCGACTTGACGGAAAGCGTCAACTCGATGGCGTCCAACCTGACGAACCAGGTCCGGAACATCGCCGTCGTGACGACCGCCGTGGCGAACGGCGACCTCTCCAAGAAAATTACGGCGGAATTCCAGGGAGAAATTCTCGAACTGAAAAATACGATCAATACGATGGTCGACCAGCTCTCCACCTTCGCCTCCGAGGTTACCAGGGTGGCGCTGGAGGTCGGCACGGAAGGCAAGCTCGGCGGCCAGGCGGAAGTAACCGGCGTCGCCGGCACATGGCGCGATTTGACCGAGTCCGTTAACTACATGGCCTCCAACCTGACGAACCAGGTGCGCAACATCGCCGAGGTGACGACGGCGGTCGCCAAAGGCGATCTGTCCAAAAAAATCACCGTCGACGCCAAGGGCGAAATCCTGCAGCTGTCGAGCACGATTAATACGATGGTCGACCAGCTCAGCAACTTCGCTTCCGAGGTTACCCGCGTCGCACGCGAGGTATCGACGGAAGGCAAGCTCGGCGGCCAGGCCGACGTTCAGGACGTTTCGGGTACTTGGAAGGATTTGACCGACAGCGTTAACTTCATGGCGGGGACGCTCACCGACCAGGTGCGGAACATCGCCGAGGTGACGACTGCCGTTGCGAAGGGCGACCTGTCGAAGCAGATTACCGTCAACGCGAAGGGTGAAATTCTCGAGCTCAAAAACACGATCAACGCGATGGTGGAGCAGCTGTCCACATTCGCCTCCGAGGTCACCAGGGTCGCGCTCGAGGTCGGCACGGCGGGCATACTGGGCGGGCAGGCGCAAGT